>JAKLDS010000030.1 GCA_022703375.1 Deltaproteobacteria bacterium
GTCCGTCAGGGAAGCTCTGGTGGAATATGTTGACCTGCTTTTTCAGCTCGACCAGATTGCGGAGGCGAAAAAATGGATTGCCGTAGCCGAGCAGGAAAATATCGCTCCGGCCAATGTTGCGTTTTTGCAGGGTATGATTCTCTCCCGGGAAAGAAAGTATAAAGAAGCAATAACCGCGCTGGAAAAAGCCAAAACACTGGATCCCTCTATGGCGCAAACGGTTGATTACCAAATCGGCCTTTGTTATGTTAACGACAAGCAACTGAAAAAAGCGCAGGAGCGTTTCAAGGCGACAGCCTCTTTTGACCCCAATTCCGATCTGGCCGCCTATGCCCGTCAATATATGGATGCGGTGGAACAGAGGATTTTTTACACGAGGCCGCTGCGTTTCACGCTGGGCCTTTACGGCGGTTATGATTCCAATTTAATTTCCAAATCGCGTCACCAAAGCCTCTCGGGCGGCATTGATGAAGCCGGTAGCACCGTACTTTCACCTTCACTGCGTGTGGAGTATGTGCCGAATCTGGAAGGACCATGGTTGCTCAACGTCATGTATTCCGCAGCGGCTAATATCAATGAACGTTTTGTTCATTCCCGCGATTCCTTCGTCAATACCTTCTCCGTGATGCCCGGTTATAATTTCGGGCGCTTCTCTCTCAGCCTTCTGGGGAGCTACAGCGGCTACACCATGCGGACAGATTCGGACATTTTTCCGGACGGCAACGCCGGCTATAAGCATTATATGGATTATTTCACCGGCGGTCCTGTCGGCAAAGTGATGCTGACCGACAATCAGATTCTGGAGTTGTTTGTGGGATATGATAAGAAAAATTATTACAATCAGGTTATAACTTCCAACGCGGGCGTGCGCGACGCAGAAGGCTACCGCGCCTACATCGGCTGGACATGGTTTTATCTTAACAGCGGTTTTCTTAATCTGCGCTATGATTATGGTCGCGATGCCGCCAACGGCATATACTGGGACAGCACTTCCCACCGTTTTTCCGCCAATCTTATTGCGCCCTTGGTCACCGATGAAATCAGGCAAAAAATCGGATTTGTCTATCTCCAGTTGGGAGCCAGTTGGACGGAAAATAAATATTCTTATGTTCAGCCCTATCAGGATATTGACGGCTCCGGCAAACTGGATTACCGCACGGACAGGATACTCGGTCTTACCGCCGCAATTAACTGGGAAATAAGCAGAAACTGGAAAATAATCTTCCAGTACTCGCACACCAACTCATGTTCCAGTATTCCCGTCTATGAATACAACCGCAATATTTACATGACGGGTGTGGAATTCATGTTTTAATAATTATTAAACCGCCGGGAGGATAAAATAATATTATGAAAACAAAATATTTTATACAGGCTGCACTGATTGCGCTGCTGGTTATTCCCTGGACCGTTTTCGCCGCGCCGGTGGGCAAGATTACGGCGCTGGAGGGAAAAGTGGATATTACCAGTCCCGGACAGGCCGCCCGGCTGGTGGCGCCCGGTGAATCCGTTAGTGTCGGAGATTTTATCCGCACCAAAAGCAAGTCCAAAGCGGAAATAACTTTCAACGAAGGCAATATTTTGCGTCTGGCGGAAAACACCCGCATCGGCATTACCGAATACATGTCCGGCCAGAAACGCAATTCCAGCATCCTGAGCCTGCTGCGCGGTAAAATTCAGAATATCGTTAAATCAATCGGCGGCGCCGGCGGCCGCTACGAAGTGCACACACCCACTTCCGTCTGCGGTGTCCGCGGCACGCATTTCTTCAATTTTTTCCTGGCCGGCATTTCCGGTTCTTTGTTTCAGGAAGGCACCGGTTACGGTTACAGCAAGGGCAAACCGGAAGAGGTAAAAACAATTAACCCCGGGCAGGGCATGTTTGTCAGCGCCGCCCAGCTGGGAGCGCAATTGCGGTCAGTCACCAAAGAAGAGTTAAAGTCCATGGGCGATTCGACCGATCCGGGAAAATCCGGCGGCGACCCGTCTAATAATAATCCGCCACCGCCGCCGCCACCTCCCCCTTCTTCGCAATTAAATCCGGAGATAATACCGCCGCCACCGCCGCCACCTCCTCTTCCGCCAACGGATCCCTGTCTGCTTGATCCAACCGCGCCGGGATGCCAGACCGCCGCTTTGAGTTTGCAGATTACACCGGGAAATGTCTCGTTTACGCATACAATTGACAACGGAACGGTAACCGGCACAACTGCTGACAATACAGTTTACACATTAACTATCGCGGGCAGCGGCACAGATGTCGGGATTGATCCTGCCGGCGGATTAGTCAACGGAACTATCAATAATTTTCAAGCCGGCACAACCGATTATGTTTCCGGCTATTTTATGGGTTTGCCGCTGAGCGGGAGTACCGCCAGAGGTCTGATGTCGGCAATTTATGTAAACGGCAGTAAACAGCTTGGTTTTCTTGTGGGGGCGGGTACGGCGTCATTCAGCGGCAATACTTTTACCGGCACCGGCCTGGCAGTCAAAGCGCCGCCTATCGCAACAACATCCATCGCTCCTGCTGATTTGAGCAGCAGCCTTTCGCTGTGGAGCAATGTTACTGTGCCTGTTTTCGGCAACATTACATTTACCAGCAGCAGCATTTCGATGGATTGCGTGTCACCCTGCGTCGGCCAGGGAGAAGCGCGCGGCCTGGATGTCAGCGGCGGCAAGGTCGGCGTCTGGGGCGCTTTAACGGAGTTCGGCAGTTTTAACAATAATGGAATAACATCATTTTCCAACAGGATGTTTTATTATTTTGATTCCGGCAAGAAATCGGTCATTCTCACCAATGATCTGGCGGGAGAGGTGGATACCGCCAACAGACATGTCAGTATCAGCGGCGGTTTTTCCTTTATGACCGCGCTTTATAAAGGTGTAATCACGATGAATCATTTTGGTGTTTACGATGCCTCGAACATCTACACCGGCATCGCGAGCGGCACAATTCAGGCTCTGCCGCTGACTTTTGCCAATGAACTTTCCATCATTCCGGGCATGACGGGAATAATCGGTTCCCTGGATAATATCTGGGCTAATCCCACCAGCACCTTTTCTGCCCTGGGAACGGTCAATTTTGCCAGTCCGTACGGCATCAGGTATATGAATTGGAACAGTTATAATTACAACACCGCTTCTTATCTGACCAACGACGACGGCGGTTCCTACAAGGGCTTTCTGGTCGCTCAGGAAGCCCGCGGCGTCACCAACAAGTTTTTTATTGATTCCGTCGCCCTTTATGCGGCAGCCAACGGCAACATCGGCATCCTGCGCGGCAAAGGCGGCACGGATATTTATCCGGGCAGCGATGTCTTCCGGATGGATGACGCCTTAACGGGCGATTTGGCAAGAGTGGAACTGGTTGCCGGCTCCAGTATCGCCGGGCAAAGTTTATTCAGCAACGTAGTGACATCCACCTCCACCCTTCTGACTCCGTCAGTTACCAGTATGCTGGAGAACGGCCCGGTGTTAACGCTGACCGCGAACGCCGCCGAAAATATTAATATTAGCGGCTATGATTGGGGTGTCAGTAAAAGCTACCTGCAGGGAAACTATACAGATGATCCGCGGGGCGATGCGGTGTTTAATAATTATGAATGGACCGGAGCAACAAAAAACGGCCTTGAAGGTTATTATTATCAGCAGCAGGAAGCCGTTTGGGATGCGGCGACCGGCGGTTACTTCATCGGCAGAGTTGCCGGAGCTACCACCAACTGGGTTGACGCCAAAACTTACGTTTTCGGCGGCACTGTTAACGGAGTTTTTGAACCGCAAGCGAACAGTCTCTGGAGCGCTTACGGCCAGACCAGCACGATTGAAACAAGCGCGTTTGTCGCCCTGGCGTCAAACGCCGACGGCCGCGCCAAACTGGCCGCGCTGGATATCCCCTCCGTGCAGGTCGGCACAGTTAATATGAGTCTGTCTGGCGCAGACCCCTATTGGACTTCTTTGAATATTAACAATATGGGATTTTACGCCCATACCGCCGGAGGCATGCCGCAAATATGGGCTTCCAGCAATGTTGCCGGTGTCGGCACTCCGATGACAGGCACGCCAGCATCGCTAACCGGTGTTTCCGGGCCCAACACTTTTACTGCCAGCTTTACAATGAAAAATATTGGAGCAAATACTTGGTCGGCTAATATTACCGGTCAGGGCGGGTTTAACGGAACAGATTACTTTAAAGGCGGCGCCGCCGGAACGTATTCAGGGACCAACTATCAGGGCACGGCGGCCGGCACAGCTTATAAATCAATGCCTTTTTAATGAGACCCAAATTTCAGAAACGAAGTGCACTGAAATTTGATGGTCGAATTATCCCCGAGGCGAAGCCTCAGCGGGATAATTTAATGCAATCATGAAAAAGATATTACCCATAAAAAAACTGCTTTGTCTCCTGCTTGCGCTAGCTCTGATTCTTCAGCTATCGTCCTTGGTTGAAGCCAAAGACAAAGCGCCGCTGAAAGTCGGCATCATCAATATGCAGCGGATTTTCGCCGAATCGAAACAGGCGCGCCATTATACGGCCGCTTTCCGCAAAGAGCTGGAAGGTAAAAAAGAGATTCTGGCCGCCAGGGAAAAGGAGCTCCGCAAGCTCGATGATGAATTGAAAAATCCCGCCGCCAGACTGACCGCTTCCGCCATCCGGGAAAAGTCGGACAAGCTGGCCCGGGAATCGCAGCAGTTACAGCGGCTGCGCGCCGGGATGGAAGAGGAGTTGCGCAAAAAGGATGAAGAGCTTTCCCGCAAGATAGTTGCCGACATTAAAAAGATTGTCATCAGCCTTTCCCAAAGCGAAGGCTATACTTTAATTCTGGAAAAAAATGCCACTATCCTGTCCGATATCGCCATGGACATTACCGACAAAGTGATTAAACTCTACGACGGAAATAAAAAATAAACTGCCGAGCGGCTGTTATTGGAGAGCCGTTTTTCAGGCTGTTCAAATACCCTAAAGGGCACGCGAAGGTTCAGATGCCAGGCACCGCGAGAATCGAGCAGCGGAGCGTACTTTTGAGGTACATGAGCAGCGAGATTTGAAGCGTAATCCCGATACAATCGGGATAGACTCCGTCCCCGCGAAGGTGGGGATGAGCCTTTTGTAAAAGCCTGCGGCTTTTACCGGTAAGGAATCTACCTTTTGTTTTAACTGCGCCACTCTCCGAGTATGCGCTCCCGGTCAGCAGCCTGCTATAGGAGCTTTTCCGCTCCTGCTATTACCACTGTCGTTTTAATGGCGCCGGCGGGCTCCCGGGTAAAGACAATCATAAAGGGAATCTGCCCGTTGGGCATTATCTTGTCGTTGACATTATTGCGGCCCTCGGGTTGCATCAGCCTTTTTTGAATGTCCTCCTCCATCAGGGTGGTCAGTTCCTCATCCGTCAAACTGTTGCCCGCGTAACAAACGCGTTCTCCCAGAGAAACAGCGTAGGCATCAAGAATTTCACCCTTCACCATTATTCTGGAGATGGGGTAATCAGCCTGATTGACAGCCGTGCCTTCCACTACTCGGATTTGTCCTAAAACATAGTTCTTCAACAGCCGCTGCCGGATATCCTGCAGCTTTACCTGGCTGATAACTGATTCCGGACGCGCCGGCTGGCGCGCCGCGATTCCTGTTTGTTGATTGATGGATTTGATAAGCCTGGTGCCCAGTTCCGGAAATAAGACAAAATAAATAACGAACGGGATAATAAGTACCACCAGCAGCGCCCACAAAGCAATCAGCCATTTGCGGACGGAGCGCTTTTTCACCGGTTTTACCGGCTGCTGAACGTCTTGCCCTTCTTCGTCACTGATGAAATCTTCATCCGGCTCTTCCTGAGATTCATTGGCCAGGATAACGGTATCCGCCGGCCGGAAATCGGCATCTTCGGCGACTGCCGTTTTAATTTCCATTACGCTGTCCATAAAACGGGCGACATCGTCCTCGCCGGACAGAGATTTGGTATCATCCGGCATTGTTTGCGGCGGCGGCGTCATGATAATTGTTTTTTCCGTTGCCGGCGTTTCGTTTTCCTTTATATTCGGTTCAGCCGGCCTGACCGTTTTGGAATTTTCCTGAAAAAAGACATGTTGGCACAGGCTGCAGCGCATCCAGACTCCGTCATCCTGCATCAGGGAATCGTCGAAACGAAATTTGGTCCGGCACTGTTTGCATTGAATAATCATTTTTATTCCTCGTGCTTACTGTTTTACAATATAAACTTCCGGCAGATACCTGGCCTGTTCGTTATAATCAAGACCATATCCTACCACAAAACCGTCATCCATGGTAAATCCCGTGTAATCAGCGGTAAAAGGCACCTTCCTGCGGCTGCTTTTATCAAGAAAAGCGCACACCTTGAGTGAACAGGGATTTTTCTTTTTTAAATAATCCACCAGCCAGGATAGAGTCAGGCCGCTGTCCACAATATCTTCCACAATTAAAACATCCCGTCCGGTCAGCTCTGTTTCAATGTCCTTGGTCATCTTTATCCGGCCGGAACTTTCTGTCCCCGCTCCATAACTGGCCACCTTGATAAAATCTACCCGGCAGGGGATGCTCAATGCCCTGATTAAATCGGCCATGAAAATAAATGCGCCCTTCAGGACGCCTATTACAATAAGGTCCCGTCCCTGATAGTCGTCGGATATTTCGCGGGCCAGTTCTTTTACCCTCGCTGCAATCTGTGAACGGTCATAAAGAACTTCCCTGCGCATATCTTTCATTAACGCCAGCTCCCTAATTTAATTGGCAATATACATTAGCCAAAGAAACAGCTCCCTGTCAATGGAAAATCAAAAAAAACATTTATATGTTAAAATAAAATGCTCCATGTTTGACATGACCATGTTTTCCGCAAGGGCAATTTCTTCAGCGCTGTTAAATGCCGAACAGAAGCTGAGAAATATTGCGTCCAGGGGAGATTTTTTCAGACCAAACATTTCATAATCAATATGGCTGATTTTGTAGAGAGAACCGTCAAAATAATATTTCCCCAGGCGGTTGGTTTCTTCCGAACGAAAAGGCCACAACACTTTCCACTGAAAGAAATCCAGGGCAATCTGCCGCAACAAAGAATTATCGAATATTTTCGGTTGCAGCTCTTCACCCAGCCGGTCGGAGAGTAGCTTAAAATATGATTTTACCAGATCAATATCCGTCAGGCAAAGTCCGTACAAATACCAGTCGTCTATTATTATAACCAGGCTTTCGGTCTGCAGCGGTGTCAGAAACTGATGGCTGGGACAGGTATGGCCGGCGCACAGTTCTTCGCCGTAAAAGGAACAGGCGCGCAAATCAACGCCGCCGTTTTGCTGGGGGTGCAGCAGGCAGCCGACCCTTTTTTCTTCCTTATCCAGGAAACCGAGATATTCGCAACAGTAAATCAGTTCGCATCTTTTGGCGGAATCTTCATTAGCCAGAATTGCCTGAGCGTAAGTTTCCACATATTGCGGCGATTTTACTATTTTGTGGTAAAGCGTCGTGCGCAGCCGCAGTCTTTTTTCCAGCGACAGGCGGGAACTATCCGCATAATTATAAAGCCCGCAGCAGGCACCGCATGATTTATTGTCGTCCGGCTGGCAGAGGATGGATAGATTAAGTTGAGTCATCATTAAGGCCTTGTGAATATATTCCGGCCCGGCAGGCGCCCGCCGCCCGGTGCGGTATCCCTGTTAATCAAATACGATTGTTTTTAATCCGTAAACCAGCACTCTGTGCTCCAGATGAAGGTTCAGCGCCCGCGCCAGCACCATACGTTCCAGGTCTTTGCCTTTCATCTGAATATCGGCAATGGCGTCACGGTGGCTGATTTTAATGACATCCTGCGCAATGATAGGGCCGTCATCAAGATTCTCAGTGACGTAATGGCCGGTCGCGCCGATTATTTTGACGCCGCGGTCGTAAGCCTGCTGATAGGGATTGCCTCCCGCAAAAGCCGGCAGAAAGGAATGATGAATATTGATAATCCGGTTGGGAAAATGCGCAATGAATTTTCCGGAAAGTATTTGCATATAGCGGGCGAGGACAAGTATATCTATTTTCATTTCTTTGAGCAGCGCTATTTCCCTTTCTTCCTGTTTCATTTTGTTATCCCTGGTAATGGGAAAATAGCAGTATTGGATGCCGAAATTTTCCACTACAGGGCGCTCCTCGCGATGATTACTGATAACGAGGGGAATTTCCGCGGCAAAATCGCCCAGGCTTTTGCGCAACAGCAAATCATGCAGGCAGTGCAGGTGCCGCGAAACAAAGATGGCTACGCGCGGCACGTAATCGGTAAAGTGCAATTCCCACTTCATGTTGAATTGCTTCGCCAGCGGCGCGAAAGCAACAGGGATTTCTTCGCGTGTAAGCGCAAAGCCTTCCAGTTCCCATTCTATCCGCAGGAAGAACATCTTGCCTCTTCGTGAGGTATGCTGATCGGCATGGATGATGTTGCCGTTATAACTGAAAATAAAATCGGATATTTTCGCGACCAGCCCCTTCTGGTCGGGGCAGGATAAAAGCAAAACAGCGTTGATATCATTCATGAGCAAACCCTGGTTTTCTGATTCTGCGAGCAGCAGCTTCCTGATAGCATTAATATAGAGGGATTAAAGTTGGCGGTCAAGCCCCAAAAAAATTTCTTTAGATTCCTACTCTTTCTTGTGAAGAACCCGGCTCTTTTCGATTTCTCTTCCCGGCAGATAACAATATTCCTCAAACATTTCCGGTGCAACCCTCTCCTGCCATGTTATTCTTATCAGGCAGGGAAGATCTTTTAATGATTCAAAGTCATGAGGAAATGTTTCTTTTGTGATTTCTTTGCACTGGTTGGGGTAATAAACCACTGTATATTTGCCGACAACAATTGTCTCATGCCTGAAATAATGGACGGTAATTATCAGCGCCAGCAGCGCCAGAACTATTGTCAGAATCATTAACAATTTATTCATATGTCTCAACCTGAATATATTGCCGCTCCTACCATGTCAAACCGATAAGCGGCAGGTGTCCATCCGGCTGCAAAATTCTTCTTTCGTAAAACTGTATTCCTGTGTTCCGTAACATTCAACGGCAAAGGAAGCGCAGACACTGCCCATCTTTGCGCATTCGACAATATCATTCCCGCGGACGAGGCCGCTGATGAGTCCGCCGCGGTAGGAATCGCCCGCGCCTGTCGGGTCTTCCACCTTCCGGGCTTTAACAACCGGAATACGCACGTCAATTTCCGCAGTCGTCACGTTGGATCCCAGTTCGCCGAGTGTCGTAATAATTGCGCGGGTCAGCTTGAGCAGGTCGTTCTTCTTCATGCCGGTCTTTTGCATAACCATATCCAGTTCGTAATCGTTGGTAATCAGAATCCGGCAGCCGGTGATTGCTTCTCTCAAATCCGCGGCGCCCCAAACGGGAAGAGACTGGCCCGGATCAAAAATATAATCAATGCCTCTTTCCTTGCAGGCGCGGGGATAGCTTTGCATGTCTTCCAGATTGCCCGGGGAGACGATAACAACGGCCGAGCCGGGATTAATCTGGTTGAGGCTGAAGCCGGAGGGATATTTCATCGCGCCCGGGTTAAAACCGGTAATCTGGTTATCGCCCCTGTCGGTAGTGATAAAAGCGCCGGCGGTAAACTCCTCTTCTATTATTCTTATTGCTTCCGTGGAGATGCCGTTTTTATTGAGCCAGTTGAAATATTTCTGATAATCATGGCCGATAGCGGCGCAGACAACGGGATTCTCGCCCATCAGTTTCAGCGAATAAGCTATATTGCCGGCAGTGCCGCCGAACTTTTCCTTCATTCCGTTCACTTGAAAGCAGACATTCAAAACATGGATCTTTTCGGGCAGGATATGATCGGAAAAACGACCGGGAAAATCCATAATTCTGTCATAAGCCAGTGAACCGGAAACGATGATATTCATAAATATCCTTAATGGTTTTGTTGTTGAGGAAATAGACAAAAATCAATCTGCTGTCAAGGAATAACTGCTTTTCAGAAGATGCCTTCCAGAATTGTGCCGCAGCACTTGCATTTATTACCGTCCAGATTAATGCTCAAAACGGAAAATCCATAGCGTTCGATTAATTTATTGCCGCAATTCGCGCAATAGGTGTTTTCTCCATCGTCGCCCGGCACATTGCCGCAGTATACATATTTGATGTCGGCTTGTCTGCCGATTTCACAAGCGCTTTGCAAAGATCTGAGCGGCGTGGACGGCAGGTTGAGCATCTTGAACTGCGGATGAAAGCGGCTGATATGCCAGGGTGTTTCTTTACCCAGAGAGGCGATAAATTCAGCCATTTCCCGCAGCTCCGCTGCGCCGTCATTGAGCGGAGGTATCAGCAGGGTGGTTATTTCCACCCAAATTCCCATTTCCTTCATTTTTTTCAGGCTGTCCAGAACCGGCGGCAATTTCGCCCCGCAGTATTTCCTGTAAAATTCATCGCGGAATGATTTTAAATCAACATTGGCCGCGTCCAGATAAGGTGCGATAGTTTCTATTGCTGCGGGTGTCATGAAGCCGTTGGTCACGAACATATTTTTCAGCCCGCGCGCGCGGGCGATTTTTGCCGTATCGTAGGCCAGCTCGAAATAAACCGTCGGTTCCGTATAGGTGTAAGAAATTGACCGGCAGCCGCTTTTTTCCGCGCGCGCGACAATTTCCGCGGGAGCTGCATCATCGCCCTCAATCAGTTGCGATTGGCGCGGCATTTGCGAAATATTGTGGTTCTGGCAGAATTCACAGGTAAAATTACAGCCGACTGTCGCTACGGAATAAGATTTTGATGTCGGATAAACGTGGAAAAAAGGTTTCTTTTCAATCGGATCAATGTTCTCGGCAATCAGTTTTCCGTAAACCAGCGAGTAAAGAGCGCCGCCTTTGTTTTGCCGCACACCGCAGACTCCTTTTTTGCCATCGTTAATCAGGCAGCGATGCCCGCATAAATTACAGCGGATTTTGTTTTCCGGAAGTCTTTCCTGGAGCATTGCTTCGCGAATCATTTTTCCGCTCCGTTTAATATACCACGGACTGCCTCCGTTGCCGCCGCCGCTGATTTATCTCCTAATTTAAATGATTCGAGAAGCGGATTTTCCGCGGTTCGATAGGTGTATTTTATGGGAAATGTCACACCGGCAAAAGCGCCGAAGGGGTTTTTCGCCATGGGAAAAACCTCTTCGAGTTCCGTGAAAAAATCATAAACAACCGCCGGCAGATAAATGACGCTGCCCCATTTAATTGCCGGCGCGCCGATTATTTTTTCCGCCATATTTTTCAGCTCGCCGACGCTGAAAAAGCGGATATCGGCGGCAAGGGAAAATCCGAACATTTCTTTCATCTGCCGCCTGGTGCCGACAAAGGAATTCTTGTTGACAAAACCGATGAAAATCCGGTTGCGGCAGACGCGAATCGCTTCCGCAATGGCTTTTTGCGGATTGTGAGTCAGTTCCAGGACATTAATCATTGTAACAACATCGAATTCATTATCGGAAAAGGGCAGGTCCTCCGCTTCACCCAATTGCAAATCAGCGTTGCGGCCAAGTTTTTCGCGCGCGATATCCAATGCTGCCGCAGCCGTATCAATTCCTGTGACGGCACATCCTTTTTCCTTGAATAATTTCAGATAGCTGCCTGTGCCGCAGCCTACATCCAGCAGTCTTTCCCCCGCGTGAGGAGCTAGCAAATCCAGAATGAGCTCTTTCTGGCGGGAGAAAATATAGCTTCCGGCGGCTGATTTTAATCTTTTATCCGGTGTGCCGGAATCGTTTTGCTGGAAAACCATGATTGAATTCCTTGTCGGTTGTTAAACTTTAACGTCGAACCCCAAATCAACTTCGCTGGCCGGCCTGCCGCCGCGAATGCCCCAGTTCTCCAATGGCACTTCCTGGAGAATAATACAGACATCATCTCCCCTGATGCCCAGGCGCGCGGTCAGCTCGTCGGTAATCTTTCTATAGAGATTTTTTTTGGCCTCAAATGTTCTGCCCCGGAAAACGGTAATCTCAATCTGGATAAAATCAGCGCTTTTATTGGCCGGTATTTCCATGTTTTCCGCAGCCAGTTCGTAAAGGCGCTGGTTGCGGTCGGAATCAGGGATGGCGAAAGCATAAACCAGAGCCTCGTGAACGATGTCCAGCAGTTCTTTTTTAAACTGTGGCGTTTTCCCCGCCCTCATTTCTATTCTGGTAATCGGCATAGACGGCCCCCGGTAAAGACTGACTCCAGATGGTAATTGATAGCACAGTTATTGGAATTTTCAAGGGCTTTGTGATAGAGACCGGATAAACATTACCAAAAAGGAGCTGTTATCAAAAGGGAAAAAAACAAAAAGCACCGCCGGGGAAATTTTTCCGGTGGAGCCCGTTCGGCGGAAGACGGCAGCTCTTTGCAAAAACGCGACATCCCCTCAGGTGCAAGACGCCTGCACCCCAAGACGCCAGCCGGGAGCTTTCGACAGCGGTACAAAAAACCTCATAAGGACGCTAGTCGCATTTTTATGAAGCCGGAAATTGATCCGGCGCTGAAGAATGTGCTGGCGCAAATCGGCAGACCGGAAGAGCGGGTTTTTTCCCCCGACTCTTATCAGTCAGAAGCACTGCGGGCAATTGGTGAAACTGATTGCCTGGTGATTGCTCCCACCGGCGCCGGGAAAACCTGGATTGCGCGCGAAGCTATTCTGCGGGTGGTAAAAAATGGCGGCCGCGCCTGGTACGCCTCGCCGCTCAAGGCTCTTTCCAACTCCAAATGGGTGGAATTCGGTATCCATTTTGAAAAGGAAAATGTCGGCATTATTACCGGCGATACCAAGGAAAATACGGACGCACCAATCATTGTCGGCACAACGGAAATTCTGCGCAATCAACTTTATGACGCCATGCATCAGGGTTATGATCTGGGCTGTGATCTGGTGATTCTCGATGAGGCGCATTTTCTGGGGGATCTCGATCGCGGTGTTGTCTGGGAAGAAGTAATGACTTTTCTGCCGGCGCGCGTCAATTTGCTGATGCTCTCGGCGACAATCGGCAACGGCGAGGAGATTGCGAACTGGCTGGAAACGATCCGTAAGAAAAAGTGCATTGTCATTAAGGAAGAAAAACGTCCGGTGCCGCTTTACCCGCTTTTTCTGCATCCGTCGGGAAGATTGCTGCCGCTCACCGATGACAAGAGATTTTCCGCTCCGGTCGCCGATTTTCTGAAAAAAACAGCGAATAAAAAAATCGGCCGCCGCCAATTGCCGGATTATGGCGGCATCATTAGAATTTTAGAACGCTTCAATTTGTTGCCGGCCATCTTCTTTCTGAAGTCACGCGCCGAATGCGATGCGGCGCTGAAAGCAGCAGCGGCATTAAAGCCGGTTAATGAAACAGGGGAATTCTCTGAAACATTAAACGAACTTCTGGCTCGCTACCCCGATTTGCAAAAACACCGTCAGTGGAAAATACTGAAAACCTACGGGCTCACCGCTCATCACGGTGGCCAGTTGCCCGCCTGGAAATTCGTCGTGGAAGAAATGATGAAGGAAGGCCACCTGCGCGTTATTTTCGCCACCTCCACCATTGCCGCCGGTGTTAATTTTCCGGCGCGGACGATTGTGCTGTTCAATTCCGATTTATACAACGGCCATGATTTCAATCCGATGACGGCAACGGAGTTCCGGCAGATGACCGGGCGCGCCGGCCGCCGCGGCCAGGATAACATCGGTTTTATGCTGGCCGTTAACGGCCGGTTTATGGATTTGCTGCATATCCGTAAATTATTGTTTCGGCCTCCGGAAGATATTTTAAGCCGGTTAAAAAATGATTTTTCGATGGCCCTTAATTTACTTTTGTCGCAGACACCGCAGGATATCCGCGGCATCTTTGAGCGGTCGCTGGCCGCTTATCAGCAGGAAAAACGGAGCCGTGATGCGGCACCCGGCGCGGTAAAGAATCTCTGGCTGGATTTCTGTAAGCATCTGGAATTTTTAAAGGCGGAAAACTTTGTCGATAAGGACGAACGGTTGACTGAGGACGGCCGCTGGGCGGCGAAATTGCGGCTGGATTCGCCGCTGATGATTGCCGAATGCCTGCGCCGCAATGCCCTGCCCGCTGATAACGAAAAACTGCTGGCGGCCATTGTTTCCATGTTTGCTTATGACCGCGATGCGGAAATCAGAGTGGAGATAAAAAGTATCGCGCCGAAACTGCTCGCGGCGCTGAAAAGTGCAATAACAGCGGTGCGGCCGCTTGCCAAAAAGCTCGATGGTGCCGGTTTTTCCGTATCTCCGCTTTATCCCGCCGCCGGCGCCGCCATGTATGTCTGGGCGCAGGGGCGCGACTGGGATCATCTCATTAAAACAACAGGTATGGCCGAAGGCGATCTGGCGACACTGATTTTGCGAACGGCCGATAACCTGCGGCAAATCGGCGCGCTGAAAGATACGCATCCGGAAGTGGCGGCGTGCGCATACAAAGCAAGGGAAGCAATCTTACGCGAGCCCGTCCTCTTCGTCTGAGCAGGACTATTGAAACGCGCCCATCTGCGGCGTTTCCCTCACCCTTTGTCGTTGCGGCGTATGTCAAAGATACGCCTCACTTCTCAGGGATCGGGAGCCTTGCATCTAGGCACGTTTGAATAGTCCTGAAAAGTGGTGAGCTATACGACTCACTCCGAAGGCCTCGCACGCCTTGCATATGAGCATTTTTGAGCAGCCCTAAAACGGCGGGTGATTATTTGAAGTCTCCTCCTGGCCGCCGCTTACGCTGGATATCCTCAGCCTTCGGTAGGATAATTCGGCTGACAAATAATACAGCCCTGTATTTGTAATATTTGATTTTCAGATTAAACAAGTATATAAAAATATTGATTCTTTAAAAAAGGGTGATCATTCTACAGGTAAAATGACAAATAAAAAAGAATTATCCGAACGAGATATCTGTACCCAATTTATTATGCCTGCACTATTAAAGGCTGGCTGGGATGTGGAAAAACAGATCCGCGAGGAAGTATTCTTTACTAATGGCCGTATTTTCGTAAAAGGGAATAAGACAGCGCGTGGCGAACGTAAGCGTGCCGATTTTATTCTTTATCTTAAACCAAATATCCCAATCGCAGTTATTGAAGCCAAGGATAACAACCATTCTATTGGTTCAGGCCTGCAACAAGCATTAAATTACGCCGAGATACTCGATGTGCCTGTTGCTTTCAGTTCAAATGGCGATGGTTTCATAATGCATGACCGTTCAGGGCTTTCCCGACAAATTGAGAAGGAATTTTCTTTGGAAAATTTTCCCTCATCAACTGAACTCTGGCAGAAGTACAAAAAGTATAAAAATATTGAGACAACTGAACAAGAAGAGATCGCTTCATTCGACTACTTTTTTGACGGATCAGGACGCGCGCCACGCTATTATCAACAGATCGCTATTAACAGAACAGTAGAAGCTATTGCACAAGGCCAGAATCGTATCTTACTTGTTATGGCGACGGGTACAGGCAAAACTTATACTGCATTTCAGATCATTTACCGGCTCTGGAAAAATAAGCGCAAGAAACGAATTCTTTTTTTAGCAGATCGCAACGTTCTTATCGATCAAACCAAGCGGAACGATTTCAAACATTTCAAAGATCGCATGACAATTATCAAAAAGAAGAAGATTGATAAAGCATTTGAAATATACCTTGCTCTTTATCAGGGGCTGACAAACTACAATGAAGATAAGGACGCTTATAGGGAATTCAGCCGGGACTTTTTTGATTTGATAATTGTTGATGAATGCCATCGGGGAAGTGCTGATGCCGACAGTGCCTGGCGAGAGATACTCACTTATTTCAGCTCAGCAACCCAAATCGGTCTTACAGCTACACCAAGAGAAACAAGAGAAATATCAAATATCGAATATTTTGGTGATCCGATTTATACTTATTCCTTGAAGCAGGGTATAGAGGACGGTTTCTTAGCGCCATACAAGGTTATTCGTGTCGGATTTAATACTGATTTGGAAGGATGGCGGCCGGAAGCCGGTAAAAAAGATAAGGATGGTAATGAAGTTGAAGATCGCATCTATAACACCAAAGATTTTGATAAAAATCTTGTGATAGATGAAAGGACCAAACTGGTTGCTAAGAAAGTATCTGAATATTTACGAAAGACAAATCGCTTTGATAAGACCATTGTCTTCTGTGTGGACATAGAACATGCCGAAAGAATGAGACAGGCGCTGACCATTGAAAATCCCGATTTGGTTCTTGAAAATCACAAATATATAATGCGCATAACTGGCGATGATGATGAAGGTAAACGTGAGGTTGACAATTTTATCAATCCGGAAGAGCGTTATCCCATTATCGCTACTACATCAAAATTAATGACTACCGGCGTTGATGCCCAGACCTGCAAATTGATCGTGCTCGATTCCAACATCAAATCCATGACCGAATTTAAGCAGATCATCGGACGTGGTACGCGAATCAATGAGGAATATGGCAAAACATTTTTTACTATTATGGATTTACGCAATGTAACCAATCTTTTTGCTGATCCGGCGTTTGACGGACCACCGTTGATGATCAAAACAATTAAAGCAGAAGAAGAATTAACTGACGAAGACATCCATCCTGAAGAAGACCAGCCAATTATCAATCCTGAAACAGGTACGATGGTTGATTTCGAGATAGGTGGGCGTAAATACACTACAACGCCTGAAATAGTTACGGGTGGTGAAATTATTTCTGAACCACGTCCCAAGGTCTATGTTGCTGGCGTTGATGTATCCGTCCTCAATGAACGTGTGCAGCATATGGACGTCAACGGCAAACTTATTACAGATAGCCTTAAAGATTATACAAAGAAAGGCATTTTAAAAGAGTTCCGTTCACTTGATGATTTTCTTGCCCGTTGGAATGGAACAAACAAAAAGAAAGCAATTATTTCCGAACTGGAATCACATGGCATAATACTGGATAATCTATTGGATGAAGTGAAAAAAGATTTGGATATATTTGATTTGATCTGTCACATAGCGTGGGATATGCCTGCACTCACCCGCAAAGAACGTGCAGAGCAAGTCAGGAAGCGTAACTACTTTACAAAATATAGCGATAAAGCGCGCATAGTTATTGAGGCACTTCTGGATAAATATGCTGACGAAGGTATTGAGAATATCGAAGACCTTGCCGTATTACGTATTGAACCATTTAATCAAATCGGCACTCCAGCTGAAATCATCCAGGTATTTGGTGGTAGAGATAAATATATGCACGTCATCGAAGAACTGGAACACGAGCTCTATGCGGCAGCTTAAGGATAATCAATGAAAAATATCGGCAACATTATTAAAACACTTCAGAATATTATGCGTAAAGATCCGGGCGTATCGGGCGATGCCCAGCGTATTGAACAATTAGGCTGGCTGATTAGCCTGAAAATACTGGACGACAAAGACAAAGAGCTTAAACTGATTGATGATAAGTATAAATCACCGATACCGAGCTATTTGCAATGGCGCAAATGGGCTGGTGATGATGAAGGCATGACTGGTGATGAGCTTAAATCATTCGTAGATACAACTCTGATTCCGAAACTTAAGAATCTTGACGTCGGGTCAGGCAATAAACGCGCTGTCATTATTCGGGAAATCTTTGATGGCACGAACAACTACATGAAAAACGGCACGATCATCCGTCAGGTGCTAAATGAATTAAACAAGATTGATTTTAACAGATCGGAAGATCGCCACGTTTTCGGTGATATTTACGAAACTATTTTACGCGATTTGCAAAGCGCAGGCAACTATGGAGAATTCTATACACCGCGCGCAATAACCGAGTTTATTACGGAAATGGTTAATCCGCGCTTGGGCGAAAAAGTGCTTGACCCCGCCTGTGGCACCGGAGGGTTTTTAACCAGCGCTATTGAAAACATTCGTAAACAAGATGTCAAAGGCGTTGATGATCTCAAAGAGTTGGAAAATACAATTCACGGGATGGAATTAAAACCGTTGCCGTTTATGCTTTGCGTCACTAACCTGATCTTGCATGATATTGAAGTCCCGAATGTTGACTATACGGACAGCCTAAATCGCGAATATACATCCATCGGCCAAAAGGATAAGGTTGATGTGATTCTGGCCAATCCTCCCTTTGGCGCTTCGGTTGCAGATAAAGTGGAAACTAATTTTCCAGTTAATTTTCGGACGACGGAAAGTGCCGAGCTATTTTTGATGTTAATGGTACGCTATCTTAAAGATGGAGGCAGAGCCGGTATTGTTCTGCCTGATGGCTCGCTTACTGGCGATGGTGTAAAACAGCGCATCCGTCAGCATTTCTTGGAAAACTGCAATCTGCATACAATTGTTCGTCTGCCGAATTCTGTTTTTCAGCCCTATGCCAGCATTGCCACCAATCTACTATTCTTTGAAAATGGAAAACCGACAAAGGAGATATGGTATTGGGAGCACAAACTTCCGGAGGGCGTTAAAGCATACAGCAAAACAAAGCCGATTAAAAAAAGCGAATTCGAAAATCTTAAAAAATGGTGGAAGAAGCGCAAAGTGAATGAACAGGCTTGGAAAGTTTCAATAGATAAGATCATTGCAAATGGCTACAACCTCGACATTAAAAATCCGCACACACCAGAAGAAACTTATGAATATACCAGTACAGAGCTTGTAACTTTGCTTCATGATTCGTTCAGCAAAAGCGATCAACTACTTGAAAAACTAAATGCAGAATTAAATAATGGCTAAATGGAAAGCAATTAGAATCGGAAAGTTTTTAAAAGAACGGGAAGGTAGATATGATCCTAGTGACACTGCTGTACAAAGCCTAAGGCGATTAAACAAGATAGATTTTTCCGGTGAGATACATTTATCGGATAAAGGTTCTAAAACCGATATGATTATTGTTGAACCTGGTGATCTTGTTATTTCAGGGATCAATGTTTCAAAAGGCGCCTTGGCGGTTTACAATGGCGACGAGCCCATTACCGCGACTATTCATTATTCCTCATATAGTTTCGATGAAGTAGAAATAGACATAGAATATTTCAAAAGTTTTCTAAAAAGCCAATCTTTTGTGAAAGCGCTTAAAGAACAGGTTAAGGGCGGAATAAAAACAGAGATTAAATCAAAGCATTTCTTGCCTCTTGAAATAAACTTGCCGGATATTAAAGAGCAAAGATCGATTGTTTCATTTTTCAAAAGAATTGAGAATGAGATGGATGAATTGTGCGGTGAGATCACTCATCAGCAGGCCTATTTGAAAAAGTTACGTCAGCAAATATTACAAGAAGCCATTGAGGGCAAGCTCACTGAGGCATGGCGAAAGCAGAACCCGGATTTGATAAGCGGCGAAAATCACGCCTTAAAATTACTTGAAGAAATCAAAGCCGAAAAAGAGCGATTGATCAAAGAAAAAAAAATCAAAAAAGATAAACCGCTGGCACCCATCGCTGATGTAGAGCAGCCATTTGATTTGCCGCAAGAATGGATATGGTGTAGGTTAGGAACCTTAGCAACAAAAATAACTGATGGAACACATTTCACACCGCAATATAAGCGCGAAGGTATACAGTTTGTGTCCGCCAAGGATATAAAAGGTGGCTATCTTACCTTTGATGATTGTAAATATATATCTAGTGAAGCTCACGCAAATTTGTATAAGAGATGTAATCCAGAGATTAACGATTTGATCGTCTCAAAAAGTGGATCAATTGGTACAGTTATATTAAATGAATTTGAACATCAATTTAGTTTGTTTGAAAGCTTAGCTCTTGTGAAATATCCGCAGGATATATTAAGTTCTCGTTACTTTAGAATTGGGCTTCAATATGCCTGTAATAATTTAAAGAGAGAACACATTAAAGGTGTTGCCGTAAAGCATCTTCATCTTGAAGTATTAAGAACATTATTGATTGCTCTGCCACCGAAAGCAGAGCAACAAGTCATTGTCGAACGCGTGGATAAAATAATGACAATGATTGATGAACTAGAAAATCAAGTCACCGAATGCAAAGATTACTCTGAAAGACTTATGCAGTCCGTCTTACGCGAGGCATTTGCGCAATAAAATTAAAAAAAGGAAGAAATTGAATGACACCACTAAATAAGAAAGATCATTTGCACGGCAAGGTTGCCGTTTTCATTGATGCGGCAAATATAATCCATTGCTATAAAGATACAATGTGGAAAATTGATCTAAAGAAGCTAAAAAAATACTTTGAATCTAAATGCGTTCTCAAGGGTATTTATTATTATAGCGCGTATTTTGAAGAATCTACTACGCAGAAATCGTTCTTTGAAATGCTTAGCCGGAAGGGATTCATATTAAGAATGAAGAAAATTAAGAAGATACTAAATAATGATGGAACCATTACTCTTAAAGGAAATTGTGACACGGATATTGTTGTTGATGCTGTGGCTAGCATGAAAGAATATGATACAGCCGTCATTATGAGTGGTGATAGCGATTTTGTATCTTTGGTGAATCTATTAAGAGGCAATGGGAAAAAGGTCGTCATTATTTCAACGCGCTGGCATGTTGCAAAGGATTTAATAGATGCAGCAGATCATTATTGTGATATTAATAAATTCAGGAATAAGTGGGAACTTAAAGAACCTTAAAATCACAAAACCCGCCTGAACCTTACGGCTGCAAACGGGTCTCGGATGACTTGTCTGACTCACTTGTAACGCGCATTCTAAATGCTGTCAAGTGATTTTTGGGGGTATAGACTAAATGTTATTGTTAATTAATGATGCTTGCGGTATAGGGATATGGCTTGGTAAATATATGATAAAATAGACTATTTTTAATTTGTATCCATCAATGTATAAATGGAGTAGATTTTTATGCGCACACAGCGTTATTCGGTTACACCACATCCAATTGAAACATTGCTAACATGGGTAAAATCAGGTGAGCTTTTTCCGGGGGACGCAACACCTAATTCAAAAAAAAGGAACATTCCGGCGTGATCGGGGGGATAACCTGATAACCTGAAAGTCACGCGAGGTGGCGCGAAGTCACGTGAGGTCACGCGGCGCACCCTAAAAGCAGACAAAATCAAAATCGTGAAAGGTCGTGTGTAGGGCACGGGACTGCTCCCCGGCAGTCCACAACTATAATGTGCGACACATTGAACGCATTAGTCGCAGTGGTTATTATACATTGAAAATCCTGCTTGACATGTTGGATTTTCAAGGTATTATATTGCCATGATTGAACGTAAAGCTGCCAAAGCGGCAATTAAAAAAGCATTAAAACGAAGTCGCGTCGTTGTCCTTTTGGGGCCAAGACAGTGCGGTAAAACTACGCTGGCACGCCAATTTGTTCCCGCCGACTCGGTTAATTACTTCGATCTGGAAGATCCCTTAAGTTTAAATCGTCTGGCAGAACCAATGACTGCTCTGCAAAATCTCAGGGGTCTTGTTGTAATAGATGAGATTCAACGGCGTCCTGAACTATTCCCGATTCTCCGGGTTCTGGCTGACCGTGACCCCCTTCCCGCACACTTCCTTATTCTGGGAAGCGCCTCACCGGTATTGCTGCGTCAATCATCTGAATCTCTTGCCGGCAGACAGGAAACAATCTGCATTGGGGGCTTGACAAGAAGCGATTTGGATACAAAATATCATGAACAGCATTGGCTCCGCGGCGGACTGCCCCTTTCTTTCCTCGCCAAAAATGAAACAGACAGTCTGGCCTGGCGGAAAAATTTTATTCAGACTTTTTTGGAACGGGACATCCCCCAGTTTGGCATTGGAATCGCTTCGACTGCGCTCGGACGTTTTTGGGGTATGCTGGCCCATTATTCGGGACAGGTCTGGAACGCGGCGGAACCAGCCCGTTCCCTTGGCATCAGCGAAACATCCGTGCGCCGTTACCTGGATATTCTGGATGGCGTATTTATGATTCGCCAGCTTAAGCCCTGGCATGAGAATCTCAAGAAACGACAAGTCAAATCACCCAAAATATATTTTCGTGACAGCGGTTTGCTGCACCAAATGCTGGGTATTCGCACCATGAAGGACTTGCTTTTACATCCGAAATGTGGAGCTTCCTGGGAAGGTTATATTATCGAAGAAATTCTGACAACTGCGGAACCGGACGATGCTTTCTTCTGGGCAACTCATGCCGGAGCGGAGCTTGATCTGCTGCTTATCAAAGACAATCGTCGCATCGGCATTGAAATTAAAAGGGCGGATGCACCTGTTCTCACGCCATCAATGAGAACAGCTATGAGTGATCTCGGTTTGGAAAGACTCCTTGTTTTGTATCCCGGCGTAAAAAAATATTCTCTTGCCCGTAAAATTGATGTTGTTCCTGTTGCCGGTTTCTCCAGCGAATTCCGGGGACGCATAATTAAAGAAGAAAAATTCCGGCGTGCTCAGGGATAACCTAATAACCTGAAGGTCACACGAGGTCACGCGGCCCACCCTACGAACGAGCATCTCTAATATCTCGCTAGACAATCCCCCTAAAGTGATTTAATGTCCTCACTATGTCTGAATTTAAAATGATAACGGATTTTGTGCCGAAGGGGGATCAGCCGGAGGCGATTGCCCAATTGGTGCGGGGTCTCAAGGAAAACAAAGAGCATCAGGTGCTGCTGGGCGTCACCGGCTCCGGCAAAACATTTACGATTGCGAATGTCGTGGCTGCCGTGCAAAGGCCGACGCTGGTTATCGCTCATAACAAAACTCTGGCAGCACAATTATACGAAGAGTTCAAAGGTCTCTTCCCCGACAATGCCGTGGAATACTTTGTGAGCTATTATGATTATTATCAACCGGAAGCTTATTTGCCAACGACCGATACCTACATCGAAAAAGATTCCGCCATTAATGAAGAAATTGACAAGATGCGTCATTCGGCGACGCATTCTCTTTTGACGCGGCGCGATGTCCTGATTGTCGCCTCGGTTTCCTGTATTTACGGTCTGGGCTCGCCCGAAGAATATTACGGCATGGTTGTGCAGCTTGCTTGTGGCATGGAATTTCCGCGTGATGAGTTTTTGCGGCGGCTTGTTGAAATCCAGTATGAACGAAACGATATCGATTTCCACCGCGGCACTTTCCGCGTGCGCGGCGATGTTGTAGAGATATTTCCACCGTACGAAGAAGATCAGGCGCTGCGGATTGAATATTTCGGTGATACCATCGAAACCATGTCGTTCATTGATCCGCTGCGCGGCAAAAAGATCGGCAGCGTTAGCAGAACGGCTGTTTATCCCGGCAGCCATTATGTAACGAGTAAAGACAACTTGCAGCGGGCAATAGGCGACATCAAGGCAGAACTGGTATTAAGGCTCGCCGAGCTCAAAGAACAAAATAAGCTTCTCGAAATGCAGCGTCTCGAGCAGCGCACCAACTTCGATATCGAGATGATGCAGGAGATGGGCTACTGCCAGGGTATCGAAAATTATTCGCGCCACCTGACTGCTCGTCAGCCCGGCGAACCGCCGCCGACTTTAATGGAATATCTGCCCGACAACGCGCTCATTGTAATTGATGAAAGCCACGCCACGCTGCCGCAACTGGGCGGCATGTATCGCGGCGATCGTTCGCGCAAGGAAACTCTGGTCAATTACGGCTTCCGCCTGCCTTCGGCGCTCGATAACCGGCCGCTGCGTTTTGCAGAATATGAAGCATTAAAAAACCAGCGTATTTATGTCTCGGCAACTCCCGCTGTTTACGAAACGCAAAAAGCACAGGGCAAAAAAGTCGAGCAGATAATCCGCCCGACGGGATTGATGGATCCGGAGATTGAAGTGAAGCCCGTCAAACACCAGGTTGATGATCTGCTCAACGAAATCAGAATCCGCGAAAAGAAAAACGAGCGGGTGCTCGTGACAACGCTGACCAAGCGGATGGCGGAAAACCTGACTGATTATTATGCGGGGCTCGGCGTCCGTGTGCGTTATCTGCATTCCGATATTCACACGCTGGAGCGGGTGGAAATTATCCGCGACTTGCGCCTCGGTAATTATGATGTGCTCATCGGCGTTAATCTGCTGCGCGAGGGTTTGGATATTCCCGAAGTGTCGCTGGTGGCAATTCTCGATGCCGACAAGGAAGGCTTCCTGCGCTCGGAACGCTCGTTGATTCAGACCAGTGGCCGCGCGGCGCGCAATGTGGCGGGTAAGGTTATCATGTATGCCGATGTCATTACCAAATCAATTCAGGCCTGTCTTGACGAAACCAAACGCCGCCGGATTATTCAGCAGAAATATAATGAAGAAAACAACATTACTCCGGAAACAATTAAGAAGACCATCAGCAATGTGCTGGGTTCAATCTATGAAGCCGATTATGTGACAGTGCCGGTAAGCCGGAAAGGCCTCTCTCCCGGCAAAGAAGAAGACCTGCCGGCGTTGATTGCCAAGCTCACCAAAGAAATGAAGCGGGCGGCCGATAATATGGAATTTGAAACCGCCGCTGAACTTCGCGATGAAATCAAAGAGCTCAATAAAATATTGATTGAGATGGGTTAAATATCGTCAGCGCGTAATCCCTCATCATCATACTGGTTTTTTAGCGGCGGTCTTGTCTTTGCTGAGCTTGTATTCAATACTGTCCACCAGAGCCTGCCAGCTCGCTTCAATAATGTTTTCGGATACGCCGACTGTGCTCCACAATTCTTCTCCGTCGGAAGAATCAAGCAGAACGCGGACTCCTGCGGCCGTGCCTTCGGAGCCTTCCAGCGTGCGCACCTTGAAATCAACCAGGTGCATTTCGTTGATTTGCGGATAGAATTTGACGAGCGCCTTGCGCAGGGCATGGTCCAGCGCGTTAACCGGGCCGTTGCCTTCCGCCGCGGTGAGTTCTTCTTCGCCATCCACGGAAATTTTAATGGTGGCCTGGGACAGCGAAGGATTAGTCTCCGTACGTGAAGTAATTACGCTGAAACATTCCAGGGTAAAAGGTTCAACGAATTCGCCGATTGCCTTTTTAATCAGCAAGGTAAGCGAGCCATCGGCGGCATCAAACTGAAAACCGCGGTCTTCCATGCTTTTGACTTCATGAACTATCTTCCTGCTGAGGGCATCATTTTTACCCAGATCAATGCCCAGCTCTTTGGCCTTGTATTCAACATTGCTGCGCCCCGCCATATCCGAAACCAGCACGCGGCGGCGGTTGCCGACCAGTTCCGGCTGCATATGCTCATAAGCCGCTGAGTTTTTGGCGACTGCGCTGACATGCACGCCGCCCTTATGCGCGAAAGCGCTGCGTCCCACGAAAGGACGGGAATTGAGCGGCGGAATATTGGCGATGTCGCTGACAAAATATGAAAGGTTGGCCAACTGACGGATGGAATCATCAGGCAGGCATTTTTTTCCCAACTTCAGTTGCAGATTGCCGATTATGGTAATTAAATCGGCGTTGCCGCATCTTTCGCCATAGCCGTTAATGGTTCCCTGCACCATGTTTACTCCTTCTGCGACGGCGGCCAGGGTATTGGCTACAGCGAGTCCGCAGTCGTTGTGGGTGTGAATGCCGGTTATTTCCGAAGGGATAAATGAAGAAACTTTTTTGACGATGGCTGCTATTTCCTGCGGCATGGTGCCGCCGTTGGTATCGCAAAGGACTATTTTATCGGCGCCCGCTTTCAGGGCGGCTTTCAGAACTTTGGTCGCGTAACGGTGGTCATTTTTGAAGCCGTCAAAGAAATGCTCCGCGTCGAATAAGACCTCTTTGCCCATTGATTTAAGATATTCGATGGAATCGCTGATCATTTTCAGATTTTCATCCAATGAAACCTTGAGGATTTCCCGGGCATGCAAATCCCAGGATTTGCCGAAGATGGCAACAGCGGGAGTGGCGGCTTTAAGCAGGGCTTTCAGATTGGGGCATGCTTCCGGCCTGATATTAGCCTTGCGGGTGCTGCCGAAAGCGGTGAGGCGAGCGTTCTTGAACTTCACGTCTTTCGCCATTTCAAAAAAACGGACATCTTTGGGATTGGAGCCCGGCCATCCCCCTTCGATATAATGAAAGCAAAGCCCGTCAATGTGTCGGGCAATCCGTAGTTTTTCCTCCGCCGAGAAATTTACCTGCTCGCCCTGCGCTCCGTCCCGCAATGTGGTGTCGTAAAGCAAAATTTGATTTTTTGTCATAGCCGCCTCTCTTTTAAAACAAAAATCCGCTGCCCGGTTTTCCCTGGCAGCGGATTTGGAATTTTCTATGTTGGTAATTGTTGCTATTCCACGACCAGGTCTCCTATGGAGATCCTAATGATGATGCTGATTATTATCTTGTTAATGATAGTCGTGTTCATAATTCCAATAAATGCATAATTTTTTCTTATAATAGTTTCTGGCCGCCCGTTTGTCAATAGGAAATAACTGCAACGCGGGAAACAAGCAGCTTGTCAAATAAATCTTGACAAAAAAGGACTGTTGAATAAGATTGCACTGCCAAATACCCTGCCTGCGTTTCGCGTATTTTGTTGTCGCAGACGGTTTTGCTGAGCGGGCGTAATTCAGTGGTAGAATGTCAGCTTCCCAAGCTGGACGCCGTGGGTTCGAGCCCCATCGCCCGCTCCATTTTAATGAGTCCCAAGCTTCAGAAATTAAGTGCACTGAAGCTTGCTGGACGAATTATCCCCGAAGCGAAGCGGAGTGGGGTAATGATACCGTTAAATGCGGCGCATTGAAGTTTTTCAGCCGAATTATCCAATCCCGATAACGGAATATGGGATTGGAAATTATCCCGCCGAAGGCAAGGGTATCCCCGAAGCGAAGCGGGATTAGCTGCGCTGATTCCCCGCATCTTTTGGAATTTTTCACCCTGATTTTTTTCTTGCATTGACTGTTTTGATATGGTAGGAATTTTCCCGAAAACCATTGTTGTCCGATAATTGCGGAGTGGGCTTTTGCCCACTTTTTTATTTTCTGAACCATTATGAATGATGAACTGAAAGAAAAAATACGACATCTGGCCGAGCCGGTTATAGCTGCCGAGGGTATGGAGCTGATTCATGTCGAGTGCCTCAAGATGCATGCCCGGTGGATAATCAGGCTTTATCTGGATAAAGAAGGCGGCGTTAATCTGGATGATTGCTCCGCTGTCAGCGGTCAACTAGCTGATATTCTTGATGTTAATGATTTGATGAGGGGGCCGTATACCCTCGAAGTATCCTCGCCCGGTTTGGACAGGCCGATTTCGCGCAATCAGGATTTCCTGAAGTATAAAGGCTGTAAAGTGAATGTTAAAACTGTTGCCAAGATTGAGGGAGTAAAAAATTTTCACGGTACAATAGTGGATTTGCTGGAGGAAAATGGCCGGAAAATCGTGGTAGTGGATGTTGCCGGCAAGCTATACAATATTCCCATGGTCGAAATTGCCAAAGCCAATCTGGCGGCGGTTGTTTAATGATGTTGTATAAATAATGCCGGTGCGTAAATACCGGATATTAGAGATAAAAAGGGAGGAATTGGTAAATGTTGCCAGAGCTTAAACGTCTGATTGAGCAGATGGGTAAGGACAGAGGTATTGATAAGCAAACCATTACGGAAGCTCTTGAAGCGGCAATGCTTACGGCCGCGAAGAAGAAACTTGGTTTGGACGTTGATGTCGAAGCCCACTATAATGATGAAACAGGCGAAATCGAAGTTTTTCAGTTCAAGACTGTGGTTGATAAAGTGCTTGCTCCGGAAATGCAGATATCGAAAGAAGAAGCCCGGAAAACTCTTGATGAGGGAGCCGAACCGGGTGACAGCCTGGGGATGAAAATAGAAACGGCTTCTTTCGGCCGCATCGCCGTGCAGATGGCCAAGCAGATAATTATTCAGAGAGTCAAGGACGCGGAACGTGACAATATTTTTGACGAATATAAAGACAGGAAGGGCGAACTGGTGAACGGTTTTGTTCAGCGCTTTGAAGGCGGCAGCATTATTGTCAACCTGGGGCGCGCCGAAGGAGTCATCCCGCCGGTGGAGCAGATTCATCGGGAAACATACAAAAGGGGTGAGCGCATCCGTTCCTATATCTGTGATGTAAAGAAGAATGCCAAGGGGCCGCAGATTATTATGTCCCGCACTCATCCGGCGTTTCTGAAAGCTCTGTTTGAAGTGGAAGTGCCCGAGATATCCGAAGGATTGATTGATATCATCAGTGTGGCACGCGAACCGGGCAAGCGCGGCAAAATAGCAGTCAAGGCCAAAGATAAGGATATTGATCCGGTAGGAGCCTGTGTCGGCATGAGAGGTTCGCGGGTGCAGAGCGTTGTGCAGGAACTGCGGGGAGAAAAGATTGATATAATTCCCTACACTGATGATTCGGCAAAATATGTCAGCAGCGCGCTTTCCCCTGCGAAAGTCAACCGCGTTTTTGTTGATGATGAAAACCGGACAATGACTGTCATTGTTCCCGATGACCAGCTTTCTCTGGCTATCGGCAAGAACGGGCAAAATGTCCGTCTGGCAGTCAAGCTGACCGGATGGAAGATAGATGTGAAAAGCGAAACTATGGCCACTGCCAAAGATGAAGAGGGCCTCAGCGCTTTGGAAAAAATTGCCGGTATCGGTCCGGCGATAGCGGAAAAGCTCTTCGCCAAAGGCATTAAAAGTGTTGCCATGATCGCGGCGGCCGAGCCGGAAATATTGTCTTCAATTCCCGGAGTAGGTGAGAAAACAGCAAAACAGTGGATTGAAGATGCCGGTAAGATTCTGGATGAAGAAACGGCAAGCGGCAAGAAAATTAAACAAGAGAAAACATAATCTGGGGAGTTTCAAGCATGCCTAAAAAGCGGGTTTACGAATTAGCGAAGGAACTGGGTCTGGAAAATAAGGACCTGATTGCTCATCTGGAAAGAATTGGCATTTCTGTCAAGAGCCATTCCAGTTCTTTGGAAGATGAAGAAGTGGAAAGAATAAAGGATGAACTGCTCGCTAAGGAACCTCGGAAAATTGTTGAAGAAAGAATAAAATCAACCGTAATCCGCCGCCGTGCCGTACGACCGGTTCCGGAACAGCAGCCGGTTGAGGAGAAAGCTGCCGGGGAAGAACGGGAAGCGAGGGCTGAAGAAGAAAAAAAACCGGCTGTGCCGGAAAAGAAGAAATCACCTGCTGTTGGTGAATCATCCGCCCCGGCAGTTGAAGAAAAAAGAGAAGAAACCGTCCGCCCGGAAATTACTCCCGCTGAAAAAATTGCCGTGCCGGAGAAAAAGGAAGAAGCTAAAAGTGAAGTTAAAGTGGAAAAAGCCGAAATTAAGGCGGCTGCGCCCTCCGGGGTAAAAATCAGACCGGGGCAGCCCGTGCCTTTTAAACCGGCGACCATTATTTCCCGGCAGAAAATTGAAAGACCGGAACCCAAAAAAGAAATTCCCCCCAAACCTCCGGCAAAACCAGGAGGGAGAATTGTAATTCCGCCGGCGGATAAAGCCATCAAACGGGAATTTGAAAAACCGAAGAAAAAGGGCAAGATTCCCGTCGAAGTATTTATTGAAGAGGAAAAGGAAGTGCCGCGCCGCAAGGTGCTGGAGAAAAAGATTGAAAAGAAGTTAAGAAAGCAGGACGACGAAAGGGAAGTTGTTTTCTCCAAATGGCGGGACGAGAGGAAAGTTGCCCCCGTCAAAATGAAAAAAACGGAAATTACCGTTCCGAAAGCCATTAAAAGGCGCATTAAAATCGGGGAGACCATTACGGTCGGCGATTTAGCCAAAAGAATGGGCGTCAAGGCCAGCGAGGTTATCAGTAAATTGATGGGAATGGGAGTAATGAGCACCATCAATCAGGCGATTGATTATGATATCGCCACGCTGATTGCCGGGGAATTCAGTTTCCATGTGGAATCAGCGGAAGTTGAGTTTGACGAAACCATATTAAAAGCGCCTGCGACTCCTGCAAACCTGAAACCGCGCGCGCCGGTAGTTACGATCATGGGACATGTTGACCACGGTAAAACATCGCTTCTGGATGCCATCCGCCAGACTAATGTCATTGATGGCGAAGCCGGCGGCATTACTCAGGCCATCGGTGCTTATCATGTCCACATTAATAACCGCGATATAGTTTTTCTCGATACGCCAGGCCATGAAGCTTTTACGGCGATGCGGGCCCGCGGTGCGCAGGTTACCGATATAGTTGTTCTGGTTGTTGCTGCCGACGATGGAGTTATGGGACAGACGGTGGAAGCAATTAACCATTCCAAGGTTGCGGGTGTGCCGATAATCGTGGCAATCAACAAAATTGACAAGCCCGGCGCCGAGCCGGAAAAGATAAAGCAGGCCCTTACCGAGCACGGTTTGCTTTCCGAACAATGGGGCGGTGATACAATCTTTTGCGAAGTTTCCGCAAAGAAGAAAACCGGCATTGAAAGCCTGCTGGAAATGATTCTGCTGCAGGCCGATGTTCTGGAGCTGAAGGCCGATCCCGACCGGTTAGCCCGCGGCATCATCATTGAATCCAAGCTGGATCGGGGTCGCGGTCCGGTGGCGACGGTTCTGATTCAGGAAGGGACATTGCGAGAGGGCGAATCTTTTGTTTCCAAAACCGAATTTGGCCGTGTCCGGGCGATGATTAATGACCAGGGCAGGAGAGTGAAGGAAGCGAAGCCCGCCATGCCGGTGGAAGTTATCGGCTTTTCCAGCGTGCCGCAGACCGGAGCGGAATTTTTCTGTGTCGAAGATGAGAAGAAGGCGCGCAACATTGCGGATCACTGGACAAGAAAAGCCAGAGAAAAGGAACTGTCCGCTTCTTCCAAAATTACGCTGGAACAGCTTTATCAGAAAATTAAGGAAGGCGTTAAAGATTTCAATGTCATTATTAAAGCCGACGTGCAGGGTTCCATCGAAGCAATTTCCGACGCGTTGCATAAGCTATCTTCCGAAGATGTGCGCCTGAAGATGATTCACAGCTCCACCGGCGCCATCAGCGAAACTGATGTCATGCTGGCCTCGGCTTCCAATGCTATCATTATCGG
>JAKLDS010000031.1 GCA_022703375.1 Deltaproteobacteria bacterium
TCAACAGGGTATCCGGGTTCTGGTGGGCGCCGGAGCGGAAACTCCCGAGAAACTGGCGGCTGACTATCTGGCAGGAACCATTCAGACAGGAAATAATGTTTGTGACCATTGAGAACCATTAAACGCCAAGGAGAATAATCATGTCGAACAAAAATTTAAACACTGTCGAGAAGGTGGAAATCCTCACACTGCAGGATAACTATGTTGACCTTACGGTAATGGATAACAATAATATCATTAACCGTCCCATGCCTTTGCTCGATGGTAAATTTAAAAGGGCGCTTCTGGCGGAACATGGATTTTCCGCGCTTGTCCGCACAACAAGGGGAAGCGAAACGCACGCAATGCTTTTTGACACCGGTTTTTCAGAAACAGGGTCCCTTTATAATGCCCGGGTTTTGGAAGTTGATTTGAGTTCTATTGAAGCCATTGCCTTTTCTCACGGACACATGGATCACACCGGTGGTTTTAAGGAAATGGCGGCGGCCATTCCCCGCAAAGGATTGCCTGTATTTGCTCACCCGGCAGTATTTCGTTCGCCCCGTTATTTGAAATACGCGGAAAATATCAAGGTTTATCTGCCATCGCTGAAACGAGAAGATGTGGCCGGCGCAGGGATGAAGCTCGTGGAAACAAAAGATCCGCAATTCATCAATGATGTTCTCTTTTTAGGTGAAATACCCAGAAAAACGGACTTTGAAAAAGGCATTCCCGTTGCCCGCTATGAAGAAGACGGAATCGAAAAATTCGATGCCATTGAAGACGATACGTCGCTGGTGATGAATCTCAAAGACAAGGGATTGGTAATTTTGTCCGGGTGCGCTCATTCCGGCATTGTCAACACTGTTAACTACGCCAGGGAAATAACCGGCATGGACAAGGTGCATGTTATCATGGGCGGATTCCACTTAGGTGGGCCGATGTTTGAGCCGATAATCGGCAGGACAACGGAAGAGCTGCAAAAAATCAATCCGGACTATATTATACCGACGCACTGCACTGGCAGAAAAGCCGTCAATTTTATCGAAGCGGCTTTTGAAGAACATTTTATTCTGAACATGTCGGGAACGAAACTGACCTTTTCCTGACAAATAACCGCCGGCAAGAGGATGTTAGAGAATGAAGCCGCCATCAGCAGAAAAGCCGGATTACGGAAATTGGGTAGCCACAAAATTTATTTATATACCCGGCGCAACAGGTTTGTTTTTCCTGGGACTGGCAATAATCTTTCCTTTCCTTATTGTTGTTGCCGCATTATTTTTATTTGTTGCCCTATACTTTGCTTATGCGCGATATTTGTTTTCTCCGCAAGGCGCTGACTTGCAGGAAAAAATTCGAGGGCTGGTGCTGTCCAGTCTGGATTGGGATGGAGAAGGTCAAATACTTGATATCGGCTGCGGCAGCGCAGCACTGACGATAGCTCTGGCGCAAAAATACCAGGGTGCGCGAATTGTGGGGATTGACTACTGGGGAAAACAATGGGAATACTCGAAAAAATTATGTGAAAAGAATGCGGAAATCGCGGGGGTGGCAGACCGTGTGACATTTCTACAAGCCAGCGCGGCAGCGCTGCCTTTCGCTGACAACAGTTTTGATGCCGTGGTAAGCAACCTGGTTTTTCATGAGGTCGGCGGAGTTAAAGATAAAAAAGACCTGATCCGGGAAGCATTACGGGTTACCGGGAAAGGCGGCAAATTCGTTTTTCAGGATTTGTTCTTGTGGAAGCAAATATATGGTGAACCAGATGCATTAATGGAAACCATAAAAAGTTGGGGCATGACAAAAAGTGCGTTTATTAATACGGGCGATTCAACCTTCATTCCCGCGCTCTTGAAATTGCCCTTCATGCTGGGAACAATCGGGACGATTGCCGGCGAGAAATAGCTGATAAAATAATTAGGAACACTCTGATAATTTTAATATTTTTTTAAGGAGGAAATTTTAATAAAGGAATTGCTTGTGTTTCACAGCGGCAACCCGGCCTGACTGAGCTGCAGGAAGGCTATAGGTGTAGCCAACATGATGAAAGAAAAATACGCGGACAAGCTGGATTTAAAAATCTATCCATTGGACTCAGACGAAGCTCTGCCTTATCAATTCCGAAGCTCGACAAATGTTTTATTGGATAAAGAACTCATCGCCGTTGATATAGCCACCGATACTGAAAAAATGGATAAATATTTGTCAGCAAAATTAGTTGATTGATATTCAAGGGTATGTTTTATGACAAAAAAAGCTTTTCAGGATTATTACCCCGACGATTTGAGCCACTGCTACGGCTGCGGCCGTCTCAATGAGCATGGCTTGCAGATTAAGAGTTATTGGGACGGCGATGAATCCGTTTGTCTTTTCGCGCCCAAATCATACCACACGGCGATTCCGGGCTTTGCTTACGGTGGCCTAATTGCCTCGCTGATTGACTGCCATTCTACCGGCACAGCCGCGGCAGCCAAATACAGAGCCGAGAACAGGAAGATGGACACTCTGCCCGCGCTGCGTTTTGTGACGGCCTCGCTGCATGTTGACTACCTTCTGCCCACGCCGCTGGGCGGCCCGCTGGAAATCCGCGGCAGGGTAAAAACTATTAAAGGACGAAAGGTAGTAGTGGAATCAAGACTTATCGCGGGCGGCAATGTCTGCGCGCAGGGCGAAGTCGTTGCCGTGCAAATACCGGAGAATATGATACCGGAGCTCTTTAAACGAAATATGGATAACGCATAATGATATAAGCATTGACTTGAATCAATGCAATCTCCTCGGCAGGCTGCTAAAAACAACCCCAAAAAGGAGTATATCTTTCATGAGTGAACGTTTGAAAAATTTCCCCATTTCATTTTTTGCCGTGGTCATGGGTCTGACGGGAACGGCCATTGCCTGGGAACGGGCGGAAAATATTTGGGGATGGAATCACTTTATCAGCTGGACATTGCTTGCGGCGAGTATTTTTGTTTTTCTGGCGATTTTTTCAATTTATCTGATCAAATCTGCCAGGCATCCCCGGGAAATCCAAAAGGAGTTTCATAATATCACCAGGTTGTCCTTTTTTCCCGCAATCTCCATCAGCCTGCTGCTGATAAGCATCGCCTTGCTGAGCATCCAGCCATTCGCGTCAAAAGTTCTCTGGAATGCCGGCGCCTTCATTCAGCTTGTTTTTACGATTGTTATTATTTCCATCTGGATCCGGCATCCGTCTTTGGAAATAAACACCTTCAGTCCGGCCTGGTTCATTCCCGTTGTGGGAAACATCATCGTGCCTATTGCCGGGATGGTTCATGCCCCGGCCGAAATATCCTGGTTCTTCTTCAGCATCGGTTTGGTTTTCTGGATTGCGCTTTTCACAGTCATTTTATACCGGCTGATTTTTCACAACCCTTTGCCGGAAAGGCTGTTGCCGACGCTTTTTATTCTCATCGCTCCTCCCGCCGTCGGTTTTATTGCCTATGTCAAAATGACGCAGGTAATAGACCCGACAGCCAGAATATTATATTATTTCGCATTGTTCGTTTTTATCCTGATGATTCCTCATCTGCGGATGTTATCCAGAATCAAATATTATCTTTCCTGGTGGGCTTATACGTTCCCCGTTGCGGCGCTGGCAATTGCCACAATGGTTATGTATCATCAAAATCATATGGCCCTTTTCATATATCTGGCGCTGTTTTTTCTGGTTCTTGTTTCGGGCTTTATCGTCCTGCTTGGTGTAATGACAATTGCGGCGATAAAAAATAAAATTGTCTGTGTCGAGGACTGACCAATCAAGCAAGAGACACACAAATAATATCGAAGGAGAAATCTATGAGTAAAAGAAAAAGAATCATCGTGATCGGCGGTTCGGCCGCCGGCCCCAAAGCGGCGGCAAAGGCCAGAAGAATTGACAACGACGCGGAAGTCATCATCATGCAAAAGGACGCCGATTTATCCATGGCCTCCTGCGGCTACCCCTACTATGTGGGCGGTTACTTCGACGACCGCAACATGCTCTTATGCACCCCCGCCGGAGTTGTGCGAAATCCGCTGTTCTACCTTAACGCCAAAGACATCGACGCGGAGGTAAATACGGAAGTCACGGCCATCGCTGTCAGTAAGCACAGCGTCTCGTTTCGGAAACTGGCCACAGGAGAAACTGGAACGCTGGCTTATGACAAACTGATAATTGCCACCGGCGCCGTCCCCCGCATCCCACCCGTTCCCGGAGCTGATTTGGAAGGCATTACGACGCTCCAATCGATGAGAGACGCCGATTTTTTGCGCAAGGTGCGCGACGAGGGATCGATAAAAAAAGCCGTCGTTATTGGCGGCGGCCTGATTGGAATTGAAACCTGTGAAGCCCTGCAGCTGGCGGGCATTGAAATAACCGTTATCGAACTCCTGCCGCAATTGCTTACTTTTCTCGACTGGGAACTGGCCAAAATAGTGGAAAATCATGTCCGCAGCAAGGGAGCCAATGTCATAACCGATAACGGCATTGCCGCCTTTCTCGGAGAAAACGGAAAACTCAACGCGGTAAAACTGCAAAACGGCACGGAACTGCCCTGCGAACTGGCGGTAGTGGCCATCGGCGTCCGCCCCAATGTCAAACTGGCCAAAGAAGCAGGTCTGAAAATCGGTGAACTGGGCGGTATTGAAGTCAATGAATACATGCAAACCTCCGAGCCGGATATTTACGCGGTTGGTGACTGCGTGGAAACCGTCAATCGCATCACCGGCAAAAAAGTGCACGCGCCTTACGGCGATCTGGCCAATTTACAAGGAAGAGTGGCGGGGGAGAACGCCGCATCCGAAAACTGCGTAAAATTTCCCGGAACAATTCAAACCGGCATCTGCAAAGTGTTTGATTACGCGGCCGGCTCCACCGGCCTTTCGGAAACAAATGCAGCAAGACAAGGCCTCCGGGATGTTGTAACAGTAATCAACGCGAGCCCCGATAAGCCCGGTTTTATGGAAGGCAAGCTTCTGGTCACCAAACTCACCGCCGACAGGAAAACCGGAAAAATACTGGGCGCTCAGTGCATCGGGCCGGGCAATGTCGCCAAACAGATCGCGCAATGGGCGATGGCAATTCAGGGCAAACTGACTGTCGAGGATTTAATCAACGCCGATTTGCCTTACGCGCCGCCCTTCTCTCTGGCCATTGATCATTTTATTGCGACGGCGCACATCATGCAGAATAAAATTAAAGGCCGCCTCAAGGGAATAAGCTGCCAAGAAGTGCATGATAAACTGCAGGCCGGGGAAAAACCATTTCTTATTGACACCAGAGGGCCGGAGGAATTTGAAGAAATGCGTCTGGGAATAGGCGAGACACTTATCCCGCTGGGAGCATTGCGTAAGCGTCTGAACGAACTGCCCGATGATAAAAACAAGGAAATCATCTGCTATTGCAAAATATCGCTGCGCGGGTATGAAGCGGCACTGGCGCTGGAAGGCGCGGGCTGGAAAAATGTCAAGGTTATGGAAGGCGGCATTATGGCCTGGCCGTATCCAAGGGAGAAGTAAACGGAAATGCACTCTGAAGAGAAAATAATCATTTCAGCAGAAACCATCTTGCTTGATGTTGTTTCCCGGTGGCCGGCGACGGAAGCGGTAATCAAAAAGTATGACGAAAAAGCGGGGGTGTGTTTGTGCTGCTCCTGCCTTTTCGATACTATCGGAGATATTACCGCCCGTTTTGCCATGGATGAAGACGCGTTTCTCTCAGAACTGCAAAAAGTTATTGGACAAAAAAGATAAATTATACCAAAATATTAACCTAACCAAAAAAGGAGGACATGAACATGCCGGATTTTGGAACACCTTTTTCAGGATTGGCCAAAGACAGGAAGCTAACGGAAGAAGAGCTGATCAGAGCAATTCGATTCATGGTAGCGGCGGAGTATGAGGCAATTCAACTTTACATGCAGCTTGCGGAGTCAACAGACAACAAGCTGGCCAGCGAAGTGCTGAAGGACATTGCCGACGAGGAACGCGTACACGCCGGAGAGTTTTTGAGATTGCTCCATGAACTTGCCCCCGATGAAAAAAAGTTCTATACCGAAGGGGCGGAAGAAGTGGAAGGAGAAATTAAAAAACTAAAGTAATCAAAACGGAAAAACGATAAAAGGAGGCCGCCTCTGTCCAAAATAAACTTGCGCCCCAAAGGGCGGGAAATTAGATCCAATTTTATCTCACTCGGTTTCGTCTCAGGGATAATTCCGAATTCCGATATATCAAAATCGGATAATTCATCCAACGAATTTCAGTTCGCTATCCTCCTGAAATTCGGGATTCATTATGACTAACGAATTCCGACTTGTGATCTCGCGTGACCTTTAGGTTATTATGTTACGTGCTACGCTTGCGGAATTCGAGTCTCATTAATGTATGCATAATAAATTGTTCACAAGTATATCAATTTCAGTCAAAGGAGAAGAAAAGTGGAAAAAGCAACACTTACCTATCAAAATCACGTTCTGGAATTACCCATCATTAAAGGCACGGAGGATGAAAAAGCAATTGACATTTCTAATCTCCGCAAATCAGCCAACCTGATTACTCTTGACTTGGGTTTTCAGAATACCGGCTCGTGCATGTCGTCGATTACCTATATAGATGGAGAAAAAGGAATACTGCGTTACCGGGGCATTCCGATCGAAGAACTTGCCGAAAAAGCCAGTTTTTCAGAAGTTGCATATTTGTTGATTTACGGCAATCTGCCCAACAAGAAAGAGCAAGAATCTTTTTCCCGGCGCCTTACGCAAAACTCAATGATTCACGAAGAAATGCTGCGTTTCTTTGATGGTTTTCCGCCAACCGCGCACCCGATGGCGATTTTGGCCACGATGGTCAATGCGCTTTCTGTTTATTATACTGATTATTACACGGAAGATTTTCAGGCAGAAACATTCGATTTGATAGCAGCTTCTCTCATATCCAGAATCCGCACAATTGCAGCATATTCTTATAAACACAGCATCGGAGAACCGCATGTTTATCCTAGACGCGATTTGCAATATGCCTCGAATTTTTTGTATATGATGTTTGACAGCCCAGTGAATCCCTATGTGCCGGATTCGGAGATTGAAAAAGCGCTTTGCGCTTTGCTGATTCTGCATGCTGATCATGAACAAAATTGCAGCACAAGCACTGTCAGGCTGGTTGGTTCCAGCATGGTTAATCTTTACGCGTCAATTTGCGCGGGAATCTGCGCGCTTTGGGGGCCTTTGCACGGCGGCGCCAATCAGAAAGTTATTGAAATGCTCGAAAATATCAAAAAGAATAACTTTACAATCAAGCAATGTATTGAGTCGGCAAAAGATAAAAACAGCAAGTTCCGTCTTTTCGGGTTTGGTCATCGACTTTACAGAAATTACGATCCAAGAGCTTTAATATTGAAAAAATATTGTCAAAATATTTTCAAGAAATTTAATTATGATGATTCCCTGATAAACATCGCCATGGAACTGGAAGAGGCGGCCACTAAAGATGATTATTTTATCGAACGTAAATTATATCCCAACGTTGATTTCTACAGCGGCATTATTTACCGCATGATTGGAATTCCGACAAACATGTTTACGGTAATGTTCGCTATCGGAAGACTGCCGGGGATGATTGCCCAGTGGAAAGAGATGCACGACTCCGTGCCATTGAAAATAGGAAGACCCTATCAGATATACACTGGAAATACTTTACGCCATTACGTTCCTTTGAATGAACGGTAAACTTATTGAATTTCTGATTCCCGGCTATTTTTTCCCGGATGACGGAGGGATTACGGTGTGTTTCTTTTCTCCGTTAACGATTCAAGAATGATTGTTGAAATATGCTTTATTTGGCTTAACACCAAAAAACGGGAGCCAAAACAGGATAATAAATTAGGGCTTAATACGGAAAAACGGGGTCTGAAATAGGGTAATTATTGTGTGATAACAATGGTATATATGGATAAAAATTCAGAAGGCTGAAATATGAGTAAAAAAATGTCCATATTGCGGGTCGAATAAAACAAAAAAGAAAAGGTTTTATAATCAGCAAAGACAGCGTTACTTATGTTTAACATGTGGCCGACAATTTCAAAACTGTTGTCGTCAAAAACGCTTAGAAAAAACAATTTGGAACCAATATGTTTATCAACGTCAAACAATTAATCAACTAGCGGAGAAGTATCATGGAAGCAGCGACTGGATAAGAGAACACCTGTGTAATATATCGGCAAAAGAACAAAATCATGTTCCTCAGCCTGTTGTAGTCATTGCCGATGTCACATTTTTCAAAAGAGATTTTGGAATTTGTGTATTTAGAGCACCGCATTTAAAAGAAAACATTTATGTAAGAGAAGTCCAAACAGAATCTGTTGATGCCTGCAGACAGGGGAGAATTGATTTGGAGAAACTGGGTTACACCATCAAAGCCATCGTCTTGGATGGCAGGCCTGGCGTGAGACAGCTCTTTTCTGACATTCCCATCCGGATGTGCCATTTTCATCAGAAACAGATTGTTGTCCGTTATCTAACCAATAACCCAAAATTAGAAGCAGGAATTGAGTTAAAGAAAATTACCGCTACGCTTTGCAATACCAATGAGTAAGATTTTACTACTGCCCTTATCTAAATTTGTTCGCCTATCAGAAATATCCAGAATTAAATATTCCCAATACAACAAATTCTCTGGATGGTTGTTTCTCCTCTTTGAAAGAATTGGTCAGAGCTCACAGAGGGGCAAATAAGCTGCTCAAATGGAAAGATAAATCACAACGAAATGAATTCGAGGTTTCTTTTCAGCCCTTTGAATTTAGCTCTTTTCACGGCTGAGTTTCTGAAAATCCTTTTAAATTGTTCTTCGTCCATATTGAACCAATCGGCGCGGGTCATAACGAGTAATTCCGGCGGCGGTTCAAAATCTTTTTCCCTATGCGCAACTGCTTTGCGGTTCCAGGGACATACATCCTGACAGATATCACAGCCAAACACCCGCTTGGCCAACCGGCCCTGAAACTCCCCGCTGATATCTCCTTTGTTCTCGATAGTCAGGTAAGAAATACAACGCCCGGCATCCAGTATGCGCGGGGCAATAATGGCCTGCGGGGGACAGGCATCCATACAGCGGGTGCAGTCGCCGCATGAACCGGCAATGACTTCATCATAATGCAGAGGGACATCGACAATGAGTGTTCCGATAAAACAGAAAGAACCTGTTTTCGGGGAAATCAGGCAGGTGTTTTTACCGATCCAGCCCAACCCTGCACGGACAGCCCATGTCTTTTCGAGTACCGGCGCCGAGTCAACAAATACCCGGCCATTAACATACGCCATATTGGAATGAATAAATTTAAGTAAAAGTTTAAGTTTTTTTCTGATTACATCGTGATAATCTTTCCCATAGGCATACTTCGCAAGCACAGGTGCTTCCGGATCAGCTTGGGTTTGAGATGGGTAGTAATTCAAAATAACGGAAATGACCGACCGGGCACCATCCATCAGTTTTGCCGGATCAAGGCGTTTTTCACGATGGTTTTCCATATAGATCATGCCGGCATGATAATGATGCCTAAGCCAGTCATCCAGATAAATGGCATCTTCCTGGAGCTTTTCCGCGCGGGAAATTCCGCAACCGTCAAACCCCAGTCTGCGAGCTTCTTCCTTAATCATTGCTGATTGATCGGACAAGTTGTTCATAGTGTTTTTTTCTGGATAGTGGTGAATTGATATTTTATGAAGATAAAACCTTTTTGTGCCAGCCATTCTGCGGCAGTGAATGAAAACATGCCGGCTTTGGGTTTATCCATTTGTTATCCGGCGTAATCTCCCATTTTGTATAAAAATCCATTGGCGAGGCTGTTTTGTCTATACGATAACCATCAGGATGGAAACCTTTTTGGATTTCTGACGCTTTAAATGTTTTATCCATTACTTTTACTCCTTCTCTATGACATACATTTCTTTATTAATATTTTTTATTCTACCAAAAATATTCGCCGTATTCAAATTTCGCGTAAAGGCATAGAGTCTTTTACGCGCTACTCTGCTTGCCCTAACAGGCGCATTAACGCGACTTATCCTTGGCCATTTAAAAAAGTTTGTTTGACAGTAAATCATTTAACTATTTGTAATTATGTTTTTTTATATTTGATTTCAAAAATATAAACATTTGGCATTAAAAGTGCTGAATATCTAAGCATGAAGATTGAAAGCCAACAAAAAATTGCTCTTGCCGTGTGGGGCAACATCATTTCGCCCGTTTTCGATTCAACACGCATGGCGCTGATCGCGGAAATTAAGGACGGGAAAGTGGCAAGCAGTCATCAGGAATGGTTGGGCCCGGAGTTGCCTTATGCGCGAGCATTGCGGTTATCCGGGTGGGACATACGGGTTTTAATTTGCGGGGCTATTTCTGTCGGATTCGCGCGTACGATTGAAGTTTACGGTATTGAGGTTATTCCGTTTATGTCCGGCAATGTTCAGGAAGTGCTGGATGCTTATTTGAACGGAACTTTGACAACGGATACTTTTCATATGCCGGGATTCGGGATGCGCCGCCGCAATCGTTTCAGAGGTGGTAGAAGATAAAAAACAAGAACAAAATAAAGAAGAAGGAGGATATTATGCCAAGAGGAGACAGAATGGGTCCCGCAGGGTTGGGACCAATGACGGGAAGAGGCGCGGGCTACTGCGCCGGCTATACGGTGCCGGGATTTGCCAATCCTGCCCTGGGATGGGGTTATGGCTTTGGCCGTGGTTTGGGTTTAGGTTTTCGTGGCGGCCGCGGAGGCGGCAGGGGCGGGCGTTGGGGTGTTCCCTACGCCGGTTATGGATACGCAGCGCCGTTTGCCGCTCCCTATGTAGCGGCTCCGACAAGACAGCAGGAAACCGAAGCGCTTAAAGAACAGGCGAAGTATTTTGAAGACTCCCTTGCAGAAATAAAAAAACGCCTCGGCGAATTGGAAACTGAAAAGACCAAGAAATAGACTCTTTAGTAAAATTTCTGCGAAAGCAAAAGAAACGGGATAAGCCGTCGGATATCAGGCGGCTTATTTTTCTTAAGGATTTGTCCTGGCCGATGTTTCAGGTATAGGCGATAGAATAAGCGGATGCAAAATCTTATTCTATATTGAGAAAGGAAATGTTTAATATGGCAGTGAAAGTTGATGAAAACAAGTGTACCGGTTGTGGTATATGCATTGACGTCTGTCCTGTTGGTGCCATAACCGTTGACGATGTGGCAAAAATAGATTCGGAAACATGCACGGGTTGTTGCGCATGCATAAATGAATGTCCCAATAACGCCATTTTCAGGGAAAGCAAAGGTGCCGAATCTTCTTTTCGGAAATACGACTCATCATTGTCTTCACGCATGCCCATAACGGAAGATGCAAGACCACTACCCCCTCGCCGGGGTTTTGGTCAACAGTCTGATGTTAAGCAGGCTAATGCGGGCGGCGGACTTTTGGGTCAGGTTTTTGATTTTTTGGGAAAAACCACAAATGCAGGGCGCGGCCAGGGGCGTGGACAAGGCCGGGGCGGTGGCAGAGGATGTGGAGGTGGTGGCAGGGGACATGTAGGTAGTGGCAGAGGAGGGGGGAGGAGATCTTAGATAGGGGAATTCCCCATTCAGGAAAAAACTTTGAAGCAAAATAATACAGGTTATTATGCTCATGGAAAAAGTTGCTATGGGTAACGCTTCCTCCGGTAGACGATTTCGATTCTGCCAAAATTGGTGAGTTCTTGAAAAGACGAAATAATGGCAAGCGTTTTAAGACATAACATCCCGCAAGAACCGATGTTAAGGCAGAGAACGGATGCCTCTCTTGAAACTTACTGTTACAGGAGCCAAACTGGTTTCTCTTTCCGCCCATGATAGTTTGGTTCGGACTGGGCAATTGACCGATTCAAAAAAGCCTTTGGCGCCTCATACGTAGACTTATTGGCAGGCACTGCAATCAAAATATGAACCATATTTTTTTAAATTTAAAGAGGAGATGAATAGCATGTTACTGGTTGATCAAAACAGCTGTGTCGGTTGCGGAATATGCGTAAAGGTTTGCCCGGAGGGAATGGCAGTAGAAATTAAAAAGGGGGTTGCCGAAATTTTGGCTGAAAAGGTTGATTGCATCAAAAAAGCGATGCTGGCCTGTCCACAAAAAGCGATAAGGGAAATAAAGGATAAACTGATTATTGCCATTGGAACCGACGACCATCAAACCATAAAAGCAAATGATCATGTGGGCCAATCAGTTTTCTTTCAGATTTTTGAATACTCCGAGGGGATTTTAACCTTTAAGGAAACAAGAGAAAATCCCAAATACAAGGAAGATGAAGAAAGAATTCATGGCAACCCCGGCAAAGCGAAAGCGACTGCTTCCGTATTAAACGGAGTGGACGTCCTGGTGGGTAAAATCATGGGGCCGAATATTGCCAGATTGAAAAATCAATTTGTCTGCGCGATTATCAGAAAAAGCAAGATAACGGATGCTATTGATATCATCAAAGAAAATATCTGCGCCGTAATCCATGAGAAAAATAAGAAAGACGGCAAGGAAAAAAGCGGGATAATATTAAAATAAGCGGAAAGAGAAATATTATGAAAATTACTATTATTTACGATAATACCTCTTTTAGAAAGGACCTTCAGGCGGACTGGGGCTTTTCCGCTTTGGTGGAGGCAAAGGGCAAAAGGATTCTTTTTGATACAGGCTCCAGTGGTTCTATTCTTCTTGCCAATATGGCAAAATTAGAAATTGCGCCGGAAGAAATCGATGATGTTTTTATTTCTCATGCTCACTTTGATCATACCGGCGGGTTATCCGCTTTCCTTGATCGAAACAGTGAAGTCAAGGTATGGAGTCCCGGCTCTTTCCGGGGCGTTAAAAACGCAGAAGAAGTTATTGAAGTAGAAAATTCCGGAAAACTCTATGAAGGCATTTATTCCACCGGTGAATTAGCAGGCATAGAACAATCCCTTTGTCTTGCGTCGCAAAAAGGGATTGTAATCATCGCTGGATGCTCGCATCCTCCATTGGAAAATATTATCAGCGCGGCTTCTGAATTTGGAAAAGTTTACGGAATTATCGGAGGCTTGCATGGGAACAGACCGGAAGCTTTGAAAAATTTGAATTTTATTTGCGCGACCCACTGCACCCAATATCGGCAGGAAATAAAGTCTCTTTATCCGCAGAAATATATCGAAGGAGGAGCGGGGAAAATAATTGAGATGAAAGATACCGCATCCGGGAGGTAAATATCATGGCTGTCATTCTTCCCAAACAAACAGGGACCGAAGAAGGCAAGTTGCTCTTTCGAAAATCAGAAATAATAACAGGCGTCAGCGAAGGAATAAAAATCGTCAAGAATTTGAAAGATACTCTTGATTATTATGGCGGAGTCGGGCTGGCGGCTCCTCAAATCGGAATTTCCCGAAAAGTTTTTATTGTCAATATTGTTTCTTCCGGAAAACGTTCGGAACTGCCCGATATCGGTTTTAAAGCATATATAAATCCGGAAATATTAGACGCATCTTCAGAGACCAACACGGACTTTGAAGGATGTTTGAGCGTCTTTTATTCTACCTTGTACGGACAAGTAGGCAGGCCGAGCTCGTTAAAAATTAAATATATGGATATTGAAGGGAAAAAGCGGACGGAGGATATTTATCATCCTTTCCATGCCAGAGTTATATTGCATGAAAACGATCATTTGGACGGAAAGGTATTTTTACAGCGAATGAAAGCGGAAGATTTTCCCAATTTACACTGGGAGGAAAATCTGGATATCAGAAAAAAATATTAAAAAATTTTCCGGAATGTGCCACGATTCATAAAATAAAGTAAAAATATGATCATCAGGATTTCAGGCGCTGAGTCTTTGGGAGTTCGCAGGCTTTCCTGCCTGGTGAACGATAAAAATTGCATTAGATATCAAATAAAGGATGAAGGTAACAAATATCATCTGGATAACATGTTGTCCGATGGTGAAATAAGGAAAAATTTACTGTAAAAAGGAGACAATGACAAACGGAAAACCACATATTAGAACGGACAGCGTCACCGAGATTATTCTCGAAAGCATTTCCGAAGGCGTCTTCACCGTGGATAAAGATTGGCAGATTACATCCTTTAACAGAGCGGCGGAAAAAATAACAGGAGTGGCCAGAAAAGAGGCCATCGGCAAGCATTGCTGGGATGTGTTTCGTTCCAATATGTGTGAACAGGATTGCGCGTTGCGCAAAACCATGAAGCTGAAAAAAAACTTTATTGATACATCGACGTATATCGTCAACAGCAAACAGAACCGCATTCCAGTGGTGGTAGGCACGTCGCTCCTCAAGGATGAAAACGGAAATATCCTGGGTGGTGTGGAAACCTTTCGTGATATGAGTCTTGTCGAGGAATTGAAAAAAGAATTGGATGCGCGCTATCAGGTGGGTGATATGGTCAGCGCAAGCTCCAACATGCAAAAAATCTTCGGCATTTTGCCCCAGATTGCCCAAAGCAGTTCATCGGTGCTGATCCAGGGTGAAACAGGTACAGGAAAAGAGTTGTTGGCACGTGCCATTCATGATCTGAGCCCGCGCCGGAAAAAGCCGTTTGTTCCGGTCAATTGTGCCGCTCTGCCCGATACGTTACTGGAGTCGGAGCTTTTCGGTTATAAAGCGGGGGCGTTTACCGATGCCAAGAAAGACAAAGCCGGACTTTTTTCCGTTGCGAACGGCGGAAGCATTTTCTTTGATGAAATCGGAGAAATCAGTCCGGCGTTTCAGGTTCGCTTGCTGCGGGTGCTTCAGGATCAGGTTTTTCATCCCCTGGGATCAACCCGTGACGAAAAAACGGATGTGCGCGTGATTGCCGCAACTAACAAGAAGCTACAGGAACTGGTCAATGCGGGTTCTTTTCGGGAAGATTTGTATTACCGGATTAATGTTGTCTGCTTGTACCTGCCGCCTTTACGGGAGCGCCGAGAGGATATCCCGTTGCTTATCGAACATTTCCTTCGCAAGAACAATTTGCTGCGTGAGAAAAAAATTACCGGGTTTAGCCGGGAAGCCTTGGCCATACTGATGTCTTATGACTTTCCCGGCAATATTCGGGAATTGGAAAATGCAATAGAACACTCCTTTGTTTTATGCCGCGAAGGTCAAATTACGCCGCATTGCCTGCCGGACATGATAATGGGCGCGATGCATTCCGCGGTGATGCCTCTGACTGTTGATGGCGCGATTAAAACTATGGAAGCCCGAATGATCCGGGAGGCTCTGGAACGTAATCATTATAGCCGGCTGGCTGCCGCCCGCGATTTAGGTATGCACAAAAGCACGCTTTTCCGGAAAATAAAAAACCTGGGAATAAGCTTGCCGGCCAGGGATGGACGGTCTAAATAAAATGCGGCAGATAGACAAAAAATTATTTATGATTATTATAAAAAGTAAATAATCATCAGAAACTCTTGTTTTCGATGGCATAAAACAAAAAAATATTAACTGAAAGGAACAAGGAATGCCTCTTTACGAATATCATTGTAAGAAATGCGGCAAGCAATTTGAAAATGTTGTTGCAATATCCGAAGCCGATAAAAAGCAGGTCTGCCCATATTGCGGCGGCAAAAACACAGAAAAGCTGATTTCCCTTTTTGCTGCCAAGCCAGCCTCTTCGTCATCTGCCGGGATGCCGGGTGGTGGCGGGTTTACGTGAGGCACCAGTGGTTGCTGACCGCGGTCGCGGTCCTTATCAGGAAAATTAAAAAAGTACGATATAAGGGAAAAACAGAAACAGACTGTCTCCATTGTCTGTTTTTATTCGCAATTATTGGCCATGAGTGTAATTGGTAAAAATTAATTATATGACGGCTATTGATATAAAATCTTGCCCGGGAAAGGATGATTAACGTGTTACAAACAGAACTCCAACATGCAAACAGCGCGGAAGAAGCAAAAAAAATTATAGAAACAAATCCTTTTGTTATGATTTGTTGTGGCCGTATGGGACCGATGTGCATTCCGGTATATAAAATAATGCATCAGATCGAAGCACTTTATCCACATGTTAAATTTCTGGATATGGATTTTGATACAAGGGAAGCGCGTTTTATCAAAGTTTTACCGGAATGCGAATCGTTCAAAGGACTCCCGTTTACAATTTACTACAAGAACGGAAAAGTTGTCAGGGCAACAACCAGTATTCAAACGAGAGAACAGATTACCGCGATATTGGATGAGGAATTCGCTGAAAATAAAAAGAAATAGCATGCTCCGAATTTAGAGGTATAAATACCATTTCCTCCTATTGCATCTTCCTGGGCGGTAAGTTGTTTAACTTTTCAGATAATTTTGGAAATCGTCTTTATTGTCTTTTCTGTATGTATTTTCCTGACGGATTTTTTATCTTTCATGATTATTTATAATCTATCTTTTACATCCCGGAAAAGACTATCGACAGTTTCGGTTTTTGGCAGTTCCCGCTCAATACGCTCAAGAATGTGGTTTTTTGCGGCCAGGCTTCGAGACGGAGCATAGTTTAAATCATAAAACCAGGAAGCGAGCATGACCAGAAAGTCCGCCACCGTGCGCAAGCTGCCGATGGAGACGGTTTTTATTTTCAGAACCTCTTCCATCACCAGGGGTGTCAATTCACGATTCAGGCTGATGTGAGGCAGCATGTCGGGCAACTCGCGAAATCCGTCACGAGCTACCGATTGCGTGACTATATCCATGATATCTAGCTTGTCCGCATCTCTAATGATATTCAAAAACCGGCGCTCATTTTCTTGAATATCTTCCGGAATGTCCGTTTTTTTCCGGTTGTGATATTCCACCGCGCAGGCCATACGCAACCAATCGCCCGCATCGATCAGTAACGGCAGTCCTTCTTTTTCCATTGTTTGGCGTCCGGCTATACCATGATCCACTGTATCGGCGTCGCGGAAAGAACCGTAAATGGCGTATTGTGGAAAACGCCCGATGTCATGCACCAGACCGCATCCTTCCGCCAATAAAATTTCCGCCGGAGCAAGGTCAAGGCCTTCGGCGATCAACCTCGCGTTTTCCGCAACGCGCCGGCTGTGGCAATATTTGAGTTCCAGAGCAGCGGGCAAAAGTCCGTTTGGTTCGCGAAAACCATCAACATAACGGTCAAACCATCTTTGCAAGGAAATATATTTCTGTTTTGTCATTTTTTCGTTTAATAATATTGTTTTACAAAAATAGCTTCTTTATTTTCGAGTTATTGATACATCACAAATATGAAAGATGCAAACATTTGAAAAATATTTTTCAAAATTGTCATGGTTTGCCGCAGAATTTCATCATCGCCGATTTTTATCAAAAAAATAATGTTAACCTATATAACTTGATTATTGACAAAGAAAAGAACTAATGCTAAATAAATGAGAATGAAAACCATTCGCAAAGAGGAAGGACCAATAGCAGGCCGGCCAGTCACCAATCAACGCAGCCTGCTCCTTGATATTATCCGCCAGGCCAATCGACATCTGGATGCCGATGAATTGTACCGCCTGGCCAAAAAAAGAGAACCGCGCATCAGTTTGGCAACGGTTTATCGTAATCTGAAACTATTCAAGGAACTTGGTCTTATTGCGGAAAGAAAATTGGGAGATACACACTCCCATTATGAAATCAGAGGCGCAGCGGATCACCATCATCTTGTTTGTTTAGGATGCGGACAGGTTATCGAGTTTGAAAGCCCGTTTATTGCCAAAGCCACAGACAAGATTAAACGAGAAAACGATTTCGACGTCACTTCGATTCAGTTGAAGATGGAAGGATATTGTTCGAAGTGTAAAAAGAAAATGAAATGATTATATTACATACATAACAATTGATTATTATAAGTAATATCAGAGGATGGCAATGAAAATAAAGATTTTAAAAGATTTGAAATCAGGTGAAAGCGGGAAGATATCTAAAATTGACGGCGGACATGGCATGGTTAACCGTTTGGCGGCTTTAGACATAAGGCTGGGAAGTGCCATCAAAAAGCTCAGCGCTGGTGTCATGGGCGGTCCGGTGACTATCGAGGTAAACAGAACTCAAATAGCCATCGGTTTCGGCATGGCCAAAAGGATATTTGTTGAAATTGAGGATTCCGGTAAATGAAAATTCTGCTGATAGGGAATCCCAATGTAGGAAAGAGTGTTATTTTTTCACGATTGACGGGTGTGCGCGTCATTACTTCCAATTACCCCGGCTCAACGGTAAATTATACCAAGGGTTATATGAAGCTGGCTGAGGCGCAAGTCGAGGTTATCGATGTTCCCGGGACTTATACACTGGAGCCGACCTGTGAAGCCGAAGAAGTTGCCTTACGCATGCTGGACTCCGGAGATATGGTAATAAATGTTGTCAATGCCACAAACCTGGAAAGAAACCTTTATCTGACTTTACAATTGCTGGAAAGAAATATTCCGTTGGTTGTTGCTTTGAACATGTGGGACGACACACGGCATCTGGGTATAAACATTGATTTGGATAAATTAAGAAAAATGTTGGGTGTTCCAGTCTTCCCTACGGTAGCAAAAACAGGCGAGGGAATCAAAGCGCTGGTAGATAATTTGCCGAAAGCCGTTTCACCGGAAATGCCAACCCGTAGCCATGAAGAACGCTGGGCCGCTGTCGGCAATATTATTGAAAATGTCCAACAGGTTACGCATCGTCATCATACCTGGTCTGAGCGTCTGGCCGATGCGAGTGTTCGTTCTTTCTCCGGTGGAATCATTGCCTTGTTTGTTCTTGTCGCAGCCTTTTTAGTGATTCGTTTTATCGGCGAGGCATTGATTGGCGGCGTGTTTGACCCTTTTTTCACATATTTTTGGTTGCCCGTGTTGATCCAAGTAAGCGCTCTTTTGGAAGGTGGCGGTTTTTTGCATAATATTTTGATCGGTACGCTGATTGGAGGCAATGTCGATTTTGTCCAGTCCTTCGGGCTGTTCTCCAGCGGCCTTTACGTGCCTTTTGCCATGGTTTTGCCCTATATAATTTCTTTTTATCTGGTTCTCGGTCTGCTTGAAGACACCGGTTACCTGCCGCGTCTGGCTGTACTTGCAGATACTGTTATGCATAGGCTGGGATTGCACGGTTACGCAATTATTCCAACTTTGCTCGGATTTGGCTGCAATGTGCCGGCTGTTCTGGCAACAAGAATCTTAGAAAGCAACAGAGAGCGGTTTATTGCTGCTACTCTCATTTCGATTGCCGTACCCTGCGCCGCCTTGCAGGCCATGATTTTCGGATTGCTGGGTGCGCAAGGCTGGAAATATGTAGCCATTGTTTATGGTACACTTTTCTCTGTTTGGATTGTTCTCGGTGTGTTCCTCCGTCAGTTTGTCAAAGGGTTTACACCGGAACTTTTGATTGAAATACCGCCGTATCGCCTGCCCCCGTGGAAAGCAACACTGCAAAAACTATGGATGAGAACATATGGTTTTCTGGTTGAAGCTGTTCCCATGATTTTGGGCGCTATCGTGGTTATAAATATTTTATTTTTTCTGGGTATCTTTGAAACTATTGCCGATTTTACAGCGCCGGTGGTTAATGGTATTCTTGGCCTTCCCAAAGAAGCAGTAACTGCTTTGGTTGTTGGTTTTCTGCGTAAGGATGTGGCTGTGGGTATGCTGGCGCCTCTGGCGCTCACTGCCGAACAACTAGTGGTAGGTTGTGTGGTTTTGGCAATGTTTTTTCCCTGCATTGCCACATTCGTTGTTCTTCTGAGAGAGCTGGGAGTGATAAACATGCTCAAATCAGCCGCGATAATGATTACAACAGCTTTGGTGGCGGGAGGATTGTTAAATCTCATGCTATAGCTCATTATTTTTTCGTAAAATACCGTCCACACTATTCAGGAAACGGATAAATATCTTTTCGTTGCTTTTTATAGTTATGGGCGTAATGCTTGCATCTACAGCTACATCAGAGGCAAGAATCGCCGGCGCCAATTTGTTTTTTCCTGCTCATCAAAATTGCGGCGTTATTAATGTTTTTTCCACGGTTATCAATGGAAATGGCATTTGGCGTTGCCCGCCTTATCGACTCTTTCGCCAAGCACGCTGCCGCTTGGTTTCTCGCAAAGGCGATAAAATATGCTTTGCAAAAGTCACAGAAAAAGCAAATAGCAGTAGGCGTTTTATCAGTTGTACAATTTTCTGCACTGTATAAAATCATGGGTATGAACCCCAAAGCAAGCTTTGGAAACTTTAACGCGAGCTCGCTGCGGGGTATTATACCCTCCGCTGCGCGGGATTGTTTTCCCGAAAATCGGGATAATTCGAACAGCAGACTTCAGTGCACTGCGTTTCTGAAGTTTGGTTCTCATTAAACTTACCAATCCCGTTGTGCTACGCACACGGTATTAGTGTTTCACAATAAAGCAACCGGGATTGTCAGAAATTATCAAATATGATAAGGAGAAATAAACGAAAAACCATCAATAATTTTAAAGCGGAAAGGAGGCATAATGTATGGCTGAAGAAATCAAGGCGGGCTGCGCCAGACCCACAGGCGGTCCGGTCGGAGAGAAACCAAAAACACAAAAGGAATCGTCTCAACAACCATTAATTCAGGAGGTGAAAAGCATGGTTACTGTCGGCAAGAAAGCGCCGGACTTCACGGCGCCCGCGTATCATAAAGGCAAATTCATTAATGTTCAGCTATCCGAATATCTCGGTAAATGGGTAGTCTTATGCTTCTATCCCGGTGACTTTACTTTCGTCTGAGCAACTGAAATCTCGTCGGTCGGCGAGAAATATCCTGAATTTAAAAAACTTGGTGTGGAAGTTCTATCCATGAGCGTGGACAGCGTTTTCGTCCACAAAATGTGGAATGACCATGAACTATCCAAAATGGTCAAGGGCGGCATTCCTTTTCCCATGCTTTCCGACGGCGGCGGCAAGGTGGGGAGCATCTTCGGCGTTTATCTGGAAGACGCGGGAGTGGAAGCCCGCGGCCGGTTTATCATTGATCCCGACGGCATCATTCAGGGCTTTGAAGTGTTGACTCCGCCGGTAGGACGCAATGTTATGGAAAGCATCCGGCAGATTCAGGCCTTCCAGCATGTGCGCAAAACCAAAGGCGCCGAGGCCACTCCTTCGGGCTGGAAACCCGGCAAGCCCACGCTGAAACCAGGGCCTGATCTGGTCGGCAAAGTCTGGGAAGTGTGGAAAACGAAAATGGCTTTTGACGATTAAATGTCTACAGCATCAAACGGCCGGCGGCAAAACGTTCCCGATGCCGCCGGCCGCAAAAAAATCGGACAGTAAGACCTATGAAAAAAATACATCTGTTTTTCGTTTTGCCTTTTCTTTTATTGCTTTTCGCCTGCGCGGGAGCCGATATAAAAAATATATCTTTAGTTTCCGGTCAGGTTGCTCATGATTTTACACTGCCCGATCAGGAAGGCAAATTGTGGAAGCTCAGTGAAGTTGCCAAAAATCATCGCGCCGTGGTTCTTGCCTTTTACCCCAAAGACGACACCGGGGAGTGAATTCGGCAATTTGTTGAGTTTCAACAAAACATAACTCAGTATGAATCCCGTAGAATTAAAATTCTCGGCCTGTCGAGGGATTCGGCCGAGTCCCACCGGAAATTTATTGCCAGGCACGGCTTAAACAGCATGACACTGCTGGTTGATAAAAAAGGCGGCATCGCCAAAATGTACGATGCGGATCACTGGCTGCTGCCTGTGTCGCGGCGCGTTTATCTGATTATTGATCAAAAAATGAACATTATTTACAGAAAAGACATGGGCTTTGCTGTTTTGCCGAATCAGACACAGACACTTATCGGAGAAGCTGACAGTAACATAAAATAAGAAGTGTTGCTTACCAGCTAAGGAGTAAAAACATGGCATTAATTAAAGCAGAGAACATCGGCAAAAATTATCAGACAGAAGATGTGGTGGTTCATGCTCTTCAGGATGTGAGCTTTGAAATCGAACCCGCCTCTTTTGTTTCCTTTGTCGGGCCGTCCGGCAGCGGCAAGACAACCATCCTTAATCTCATCGGCTGTCTGGACAAACCATCGGCAGGCAAACTCCAGGTTGCCGACACCGATGTCGGTATGCTGGAGCGCAATGAGAGCGCCGCTTTCCGGGGCAAGCATCTGGGCTTTATTTTTCAGGATTTCAATTTGATTCCCGTTCTGACAATTTACGAAAATATCGAATACCCTCTGATTATGGTGCAGAACATTGCTCCCGAGGAACGCCGGGAAAGAATTTCCCGCATGCTTGCGGCTGTGGGCATGACACAGCAGGCCAGGAAATATCCGCAGCAGATTTCGGGCGGCCAGAAACAGCGGGTGGCTGTGGCGCGGGCGCTGGTCGCCAACCCCGCCCTGGTTCTTGCCGATGAACCTACAGCCAACCTTGATTCCCAGACGGCCTATGCCGTGATCGGCCTGATGAAAAAGATGCGGGATGACTTTGGAACAACTTTTATCTTCTCTACCCATGACACCAAGATCGTCGGCGAGGCGGAGGTGCTTTTCCGGCTGGAAGACGGCAGGCTGACCGCCAAGGAGATGAAAGGAGGGGCAAAATCATGATTAGTCTTTTTAAAATCGCCATCCGCAATCTCATTCGCTATAAAAGAAGAACCCTGCTGACGGCATCGCTGATTACCATCGGCGTTGTTTTTGTTCTCGTCTTTGTTTCTGTAACAGGTTCGTTTAAGGCCATGATTATCGGTCAGGTTACTGATTCCATGCTGGGGCATCTGCAAATGCACAGGAAAGGGTATGTTGCGTCCATTGACAGCCTGCCCCTGAATCTGAACATGAAACCCCAGGCCTATTCCAAAATTGCCGCGGTTCTCGGAGCAAGGCCGGATGTTGCCGCCTTTTCACCCCGTGTTAAATTCGGCGGCATGTTCAGCAACTTTGTCGAGACAACCAACATCCGCTTAAACGGCATCAATCCCGAACAGGAATTTCAGACAGTGCCTCTTTTGATATCGCGCATAGCGGCAGGCAAGAAAACTCTCAGCCGCGGCGAGATATGGATTCCCATCCTTCTGGCCAAGGGATTGAAGGTTAAACTCGGAGACGCCGTTGTTATTGTGGCAACAAATGTGGATGGCTCAGTCAACGGCAAACAGTTTATTGTCTCCGGTATCCTGGAGAGCGCGACCGGACCCGGCGGGCGGGATGGTTACATTCATATTGATGATTCCACCGAAGTTCTCCGCATGCCGGAAGCGGAAGTAAGCGAAGTGGCGATTCGTCTCAAGGATTTCAGCCGCCTTGCGGCCGCAATCAAGCAATTGGAGACTGAAGTTTCAGGCGAGGTCAACAAGGAGGGGATGCCCCTGTTTGAAGTGCACTCCTGGGAGCAGCTTTCACCTTTTTTCAGTATTGCCCAGATGATTGATGTCATGACCTTCTTTATTAAAATCATGCTCATCGCGATTGTTCTCATCAGCATCATGAATGTCATGATTATGGCTGTTTATGAAAGGATTCGGGAAATCGGCACTATCGCCGCCATCGGCACCCTGCCCGGCAAAATCCGCTCCATGTTTATTATTGAAGGTTTTTGTCTTGGTGTAATCGGCGCCATTATCGGTAATTTAATTGGCGTCGCCGTTGTGATCATAATCAATCTGGTCGGCATTCATTTTAACTTTGGCCAGCAGAAAGGGCTCCTTTTGCAGGCCGTACTCCAGCCATCCGATGTGCTGACCGTATCCGTTATCGTTATCATCGTTGCCGTGGCGGCAAGTTTACAGCCGGCCATCAAGGCGTCTAAGATGGAACCGATCGAGGCTCTGCGCCATGTCTAGCGCCAATTCAAAATCAGAGCGCTATCTGAAGAGCCTGCCCCGGCGCAGGCCGGGGTTGTCGGCTTCCTCAACGTATTATTAATACGCCTCGTCGCCTCCTCCGGGCCGCCGCGATATCATCTTTGCTTTAGGAATGGCGAAACAGAAAAGGAGAATTTATGATTAAAAAAATATTGCTGATTTTTTTGTCGATTGCAGTTGCCGCAGTCCCCGCTTTCGCTCTCGACGGAAAGAAGCTTCTGGAAGAAGTGGATAGAAACCTTTCTCCGGAATCCTACGAGTCTTACCGCAAGCTCATCAATATCGAACCTTCCGGCGCCAGAAAAGAATTCACTCTTTTTACCGTAAAAAAAGGCATTGATAAAGTGGCCTCCGTGTTCCTCGCGCCTGCCAGCGAAAAAGGCCGAAGCACATTGCGGCTGGGCGAAAACATGTGGCTCTATATTCCCAATGTCGGCAAACCCATCAGGATTACCAGCCTCCAGTCGGTTGTGGGCGGTGTATTCAATAATGCCGACATTCTGCAACTGGATTATAACGCCGAATACGATGTCGAAAAGGTTGATGAAAAAGTCAGTGAGTATCTTCTTTACCTCAAGGCCAAGGCAAAAAATGTGGCTTATGACAAGCTCAAAATCTGGGCGGATAAGGGCAAAAAACTTCCGACGAAGATTGAATGTCTGACCGAGGCCAACATGCTGATTAAAACTCTTTACTTCAAAGATGTAAAGGATTTCGGCGGCGGCATCGTGAGGCCGGCCGTGATTGAAACGGACAGCCCTCTGTATAAAGGATACAAATCCGTCATGATTATGGCTAAACTTAAAAAGAAGACTTTCAAGGATGAAATCTTCACCCTGACCTTCATGCCGAACATAGAATCGTTGCGCTGATGAAACGGTTGTTGATTATTTTTCTGTTTTTTATGTTTTACCTTATTCCGCCGCCCGCGGCCGCCGCAGAGTCGTATTCCTTTGATCTCGATGAAATCGAGAAGAAACCTTATCATTTCGGAGGATTCATCGAAATCAAACCTGTCCTCTTCGGTCTGGACCGCGACGCTGCCTTTTATAAACTGCGTTTTTTCGACAATCCCCGCGCTCAGAGCCTGCTGGAAGCAAACGGCCGGATTCAACTGGAAGGCAGCTATGAAAAGAATATATTTCGCATCTATGCAAAGACGAATACCGACCTGAAATCTTCCTATTCGGGAGAATCAGAAAGAACAACTTTTTACGAGCTATACGGCTCCGTGAAGCCATCTGCCAATTTGAATTTTGCTTTGGGCAAAAAAACCATGAAGTGGGGAAAGGGCTACGCCTGGAACCCCGTGGCTTTTATAGACAGACCGAAAGATCCCGACGATCCGGAGCAGGCTCTGGAAGGATATATTCTCGCCACTGCCGATTACATCAAAAGCTTCGAGGGGCAGTTGAAAACATTTTCCTTCACCCCTGTAATCTTTCCCGTCTATGATCATGTGAACGATACCTATGGCAATAATTACAAGCTCAACTTTGCCGGCCGTTTATATTTCCTTTTATATGACATGGATATTGATTTGATCTTCATGGCCGGCGGCAGCAGAACCGATCGCTACGGCATTGATTTTTCCCGCAATATTACCACCAATTTTGAAATACACGGTGAGCTTGCCTATGTGCGGAATTTTCAGAAAAATGTTCTGGATGTAAACGGCAACCGGTATCTGGTGGAAGGTGACGCCGTAAGTTATGTTGTCGGCATCCGACATCTGACAACATTTGACCTAACCACTATTGTTGAATACTACCACAATGGCCTGGGCTTCAGCGGTGACGATATGAAAAATTATTACGACTATATCAACAGGGGCTACGACGCTTATCAGACAACAGGAAGCTCTACTCTTCTTGGCAACGCCCAGCAAATGGCGGAAGGCGGTTATGGCCGCGCCAATGCCGCGGTAAATTATCTCTATATTCGTTTCAGCCAAAAAGAGCCCTTTGATATTCTTTATTTCACGCCGTCGCTTACCTGGATGATGAATACGGATGATCAGAGCTGGTCGCTGACGCCGGAGATGCTTTACACGGGCATCACCAATTGGGAATTCCGTCTCCGCACCGGTATCATCGCCGGAGCAAGAAATTCGGATTTCGGCGAGAAGCAAAACGACTATCGGATTGAGTTGCGGATTGGGTATTATTTTTAGACAGGCTTATTCAGACAAAGTTGTAATGATGTAAAATGTTATCGTGGAGCCGGAAATTAGATATTTAATATAGATTGACAAATAACAAGATAGATACTATAAGTATCACAAACTGGAATAATTCCGATATGGCGATAAATGATAAAAAAGATCTGATTAGCCAATTGAAAGAAAAAGGCCTTAAAATAACGCCGCAGCGGCTGGCAATTATCGAGGCTTTAGTGTCTAATTGCGACAATCATCCGGGCGCCACATTGATTTTCAAAGAAGCGCGTAAAAAAGCCAAAAGCGTCAGCCTTTCCACTGTTTACGCCACGCTCAAGGATTTCTCCGAAAACGGTCTGATCAAACAATTGGAGTTTGACCGGATGGAAAACCGTTATGATTTAAATATATCCGATCATGTTAATCTCATCTGTAAGCGATGTGGAAAAATTATGGACTATCATATCCCGGAAGCTCTTGAATCCAGGGATATAGCCCGGAAATCGGGTTTTATCGTCACCGATACCCGGATGGAATTTCACGGGTACTGCCGCGACTGCCTGAAGCAACCTGACTAATTTTGTTATTCATGAACCGCGCGGCCGTCCCCCGGGACGGCGTCAGAAAAACGATGTGGTTTTTTTATTCTTAATCCGGAATTATTCCAGATTAAGAAAGAATATGTTGACGGACTATAAAATTAAACAGAAAGGAGAAATAAGTATGACCGAAGAAAGCAAATGCCCGGTAACAGGCAGGATGAGAAAAACGATTTCCGGTGGCGGCACCTCGAACCAGGACTGGTGGCCAAACCAACTTAATCTGAGAATTCTTCATCAGCACACACATAAAAGCAACCCGCTGGGGAAAGAATTTGACTATGCCAAAGAATTCAAAAAACTGGACTTGAAAGCCGTGAAGAAAGACCTCTACGCGCTGATGACCGATTCGCAGGAATGGTGGCCGGCCGATTGGGGACACTATGGAGGTCTTTTCATCAGAATGGCCTGGCACAGCGCCGGCACCTACCGCATGGGCGACGGGCGCGGCGGCGCGGGCTCCGGCTCGCAGCGCTTGGCGCCGCTCAACTCCTGGCCGGACAATGTGAATCTGGATAAGGCGCGCCGGCTTTTGTGGCCGATTAAGCAGAAATACGGCAGGAAAATCTCCTGGGCGGATTTGATGATTCTGGCCGGCAACTGCGCCCTGGAATCAATGGGTTTCAAAACATTCGGCTTTGCCGGCGGACGCGTCGATGTCTGGGAGCCGGAAGAAGATATTTACTGGGGCAGCGAAGACAAATGGCTGGGAGACAATCGCTATTCCGGCCAAAGAGATCTTGAAAATCCTCTGGCTGCCGTGCAGATGGGACTAATTTACGTAAATCCTGAAGGACCGAATGGCAATCCTGACCCTGTCGCCTCCGGCCATGATGTCCGTGAAACCTTCGCGCGCATGGCGATGAACGATGAAGAAACCGTCGCACTGGTTGCCGGCGGACACACCTTCGGCAAATGCCACGGCGCCGGCCCGGCAACGCATGTAGGGCCGGAACCGGAAGGAGCATCGGTTGAAGAGCAGGGACTGGGCTGGAAAAGCAGCTTTAAAAGCGGCAAAGGCGGCGACACTATTTCGAGCGGTATTGAAGGCGCCTGGAAACCGAATCCTACCAAATGGGATATGGGCTATCTGAAAGTGCTTTTTAAATACGAGTGGGAATTGGTCAAGAGTCCGGCCGGTGCGCATCAATGGCTGGCCAAGAACGTCGAAGATGAAGATATGGTAGTGGATGCGCACGATTCATCGAAGAAGCTCCGACCGATGATGACTACAGCAGATCTTTCCCTGCGTTTTGACCCGATCTATGAACCAATCTCCAGACGCTACCTGGCAAATCCCAGGGAATTCGCCGATGCCTTCGCCCGCGCCTGGTTCAAGCTGACTCACCGCGATATGGGACCGCGCTCGCGCTATCTTGGGCCGGAGGTTCCCCAAGAAGTGCTGATTTGGCAGGATCCCATTCCCGCCGTCAATCATAAACTTATCGGCAAATCGGATATCACCTCCCTGAAAGGCAAAATTCTGGCATCCGGCCTGTCCATCGCGGAGCTGGTTACCACCGCGTGGGCTTCCGCCTCCACTTTCCGCGGCTCCGACAAGCGCGGCGGCGCCAACGGCGCCCGCCTTCGCCTCGCGCCGCAAAAGGATTGGGAAGTCAACGAACCGGAGCGTCTGGCCAAGGTTCTCAAGAGCCTGGAGCGCATCCAGAAGTCCTTCAATAAAGAACAGGCCGGCGACAAAAAAGTGTCGCTCGCGGATTTAATTGTTCTGGCCGGCTGCGCTGGCGTCGAACAGGCGGCGAAGAATGCCGGTTATAAAATTACAGTTCCTTTTACGCCCGGACGCATGGACGCCTCACAGAAGCAGACCGATGCTGATTCATTTGCGGTTCTGGAGCCGAAAGCAGACGGTTTCCGCAATTACCAAAAGAAAAAATACGCGGTGTCGTCCGAGGAGATGCTTATAGACAAAGCACAGCTTCTGACATTGACGGCGCCGGAGATGACAGTGCTGATTGGCGGCCTGCGCGTGCTGGGCGCCAACTTTGGCAATTCTCCGCACGGTGTTTTTACCACGCGGCCCGAAACGCTGACTAACGACTTCTTCGTCAACCTGCTCGATATGCGTACCGAGTGGAAAGCGACCGCGAAAGACGCGGATGTATTTGAAGGGAAAGACCGCAAGACCGGCGAGCTTAAATGGACGGGCAAGCGTGTCGATCTGATTTTCGGATCGAACTCGCAACTGCGGGCTGTGGCGGAAGTTTATGCCTGTAAGGATTCTCAGGAAAAGTTTGTGCAGGATTTCATTGCGGCCTGGAGCAAAGTCATGAATCTCGACCGGTTCGACCTTGCCTGAATAATTTATTATCCGGATTCAGCGGCGGCAAAGAGACTGCCGTTGAATCCGGAATGTAATGCTTCACACTGACAAGGGAGAATAGCATCTTGATGATACAAAATTGTAAAGGGAGGAGATAATTAAGTATGTCCAAAACAGAAGACGCATTGCAAGAAGCTTTTGCCGGGGAAGCACAGGCCAACCGTAAGTATCTGGCTTTTGCGGCGAAAGCCGATCAGGAAGGATTTCCCCGGGCCGCCAAACTATTCCGGGCAGCGGCGGAAGCGGAAACCGTTCACGCCCATGCCCACTTAAGAGCATTGAAAGGCATTCGTTCCACAAAGGAAAATCTTCAGGAAGCTATCGCCGGGGAGACGCACGAATTCAAAAGCATGTATCCCTCTATGATTGAAGCGGCTAAAGCCGAAGGTCATAAAGAAGCGGAACGTTCTTTTAATTTTGCCAATGAGGTGGAAAAAATTCATGCCCGGCTCTATCAGCAGGTATTAGACAATCTTGATGGCACACAAGAGGCTTACAGCTATTATGTCTGTCCGGTTTGCGGCTATACAGCAGAGAAGGAAGCGCCGGAAACCTGCCCGGTCTGCGGCGCCAAAGGCAAAATGTTTAAAAAAGTCGATTAATCGTATCAAGGAGGCTCATCATGGCAAAAAGAAATCAAGTTTATAAATGTGACATATGCGGCCATATTATCGAAGTGCTGCACGAAGGCGTGGGCGAGCTGGTTTGCTGCAATCAGCCCATGAAACTCATGACGGAAAATACAACGGATGCCGCCAAGGAAAAGCATGTGCCGGTAATAGAAAAAGTGGCGGGCGGCGTTAAGGTAAAAGTCGGCAGTGTTGCCCACCCGATGGAAGAAAAGCATTACATCGAATGGATTGAAGTCATTGCGGATGGGAAAGCCTATCGCCAGTTTTTAGCGCCGGGTCAGGCGCCCGAAGCGATTTTCCCCATTGAGGCCAAGGCTGTTACGGCGCGGGAATATTGTAATCTCCACGGTTTGTGGAAAGCATAAGTCAGCATAAAGAAAAGAAAAATGAATTGTTAAATTATACAGATGCACAATATGTGGCGACCCATATGTCGGCGCCCAACCGCCCGCAAATTGCCCCTTCTGCGGTGCACACATGAACTACATTATGGAGGCAAAAGAAGCGGACGTATACTTTGACATAGAACTGAGCGCCAGGGATCGTGCCAACGCCGAACACGCTCTTGAGGTGGAAATCAGCAATTCAGCGTTTTATATGTGCGCCGCTGGAAAAACCGACAATCCCGAAGGGAAAATTTTATTCAAAGCGCTGGGTAAAATTGAAGCAGAGCATGCTTCTATTTGGAAGAAAATACTAAAGCTGGCAACTGTCATATCGGGGAACGATGCCTGTCATGAACAAAATGTCAAAAATCTTAAATAATCCCATGCCCGGGAAACAAGAGCAATCGAATTTTACCGGAAGTCGGCATTGGAAGCGGAACATCCGCGAATGCGGCAGATTTTTACAGCACTGGTGGAAATAGAAACCGACCATCTGCATTTATCGGAAGAAAGGCTGAATTAATATCCGGCTTGGCGGCCGGGATTCAGTAAAAATATGAAAAAGCAGATGAGGAGACGGGTGGTTGTTCTGCGGCAATAAACCGCACCGTCGCCTTAAAATTACGTGTCAGTCTAAAAAAGGAAAGGAGGCATAATGTATGGCTGAAGAAATCAAGGCGGGCTGCGCCAGACCGACGGGCGGCCCGGTCGGAGAAAAACCAAAAACACAAAAGGAATCGTCTCAACAACCATTAATTCAGGAGGTGAAAAGCATGGTCACTGTCGGCAAGAAAGCGCCGGACTTCACGGCGCCCGCGTATCATAAAGGCAAATTCATTAATGTTCAGCTATCCGAATATCTCGGTAAATGGGTAGTCTTATGCTTCTATCCCGGTG
>JAKLDS010000032.1 GCA_022703375.1 Deltaproteobacteria bacterium
GGCGGAGCGCGGCAGCGCGGCCATCGGATAGGAAAAACTTATGAAAAAATATTACCGAACATTTATTGTGACATTGATTATGTTTCTTGTTTTTATGCCGCTGATTATCAACGCGGAAGAAAAGCAGGAAGAAGAAAAAGTAACCGGCGAACTTACTCTCGGTGTTTTGAGCGCTTACATCTGGCGCGGTCAGGAGCTTACCCGCCACAGCATTGTCGCCCAGCCCTCTCTCTCTGTCTCCTACAGGGGATTTGCTCTCGGCGCCTGGGGAAATATTGACACAAAACCCTATGCCGCAGCAGGCGATAATTATTCGGGTAAACTGACGGAAACGGACTGGACGGTTTCCTATACGAAAAAAATCGGCATTGTTTCCCTGACGCCCGGATATATCTATTATGCCCTGGGAGCGCCTTATCCCGGAGCTGCAGCGCCGCAGGATGCTCAGGAGCTATTTCTGACGGCAGCTTTAGCAACTATTTTATCGCCGGCGTTTACCGTTTATAAGGAGATTGACCATTATCATCAATGGTATTTTCTGCTCGGCGTATCCCATACTTTTGCCCTCAATAAAATTGTCGGCCTGAAACTCGCCGGTTCAATAAGTTATTTATTGTCCACTGATGAGGGAACATATCCGCAATACGACAGTAATTCAGTTGCCAGCTCCGAGAAATTCAACAATTTTCATGATGGAACTCTGAGCGTCAGTTTGCCGCTGGCGGTTTACAAGACATTTACTTTGACGCCGGCAATTACTTATGTTTTTCCGTTGAGTGACGATGCAAAATACGAAATGAAGGGACGCGGCCTGCCGGGTGCGGCCAGCCCTGCCGATAAGGCCGGCAATTATCTTTATGGCGGATTATCGTTAAGTTACTCATTCTAATAGTAATCTGTTTCTGGGCCGCCGCAGTTTATTGCTAATAAATTGCGGCGGTTTTTGATTTCAGCTAGTGTAGTGCGTCATAATATGCTTGCCTTATGGAATATGGGGAACTGGCACATTCCTGCTCAGAGGCTTTCTACGACCAGGCAGCCTCTCGCTTTGCTGCGAAATGGAAACTCGTCCGCCTGTGGCGGACTCAGAAACTTGATTGAGCGGACGCAAACCTGCGAGGGCATGGCACCCGTAAAAAGCCTTAATTCGCACTTCATGAGCCACTTCGCCATAGCTGTTTATTTGTAAAAAAGTGATAGGCGCGCGACACTAGCACTTCAATATTTTGCTGATTAAGCGTAAAAAAATATTTTCCTGCGCCGAGCATTTTTACAGAATTGTAACTATCTTGGTTTATTCTTTGCAATTCATAACCGGAAGAAAAAAATATTGATTGATATCTGTACAATTATGTAACAAAATACAGGAAAGGTTTTGGTTCTTAACTTTGAGCACAGTCATCCGAAAATCAGTTGCCGGGGAAGAAATTAAATTGAGCATTCACAGCTATGAAGAACTGGCCGCCTTGCACGCCATAGCCAAAATTCTGGCGCAGCCCGGTGATTTACGCGACCAGCTGGAGCAAATCCTTCAGGAAATGAGTTTCCGTCTCGGGATGCAGCGCGGCATGATTTCACTTTTGGACCGCGACAAACAGCAGGCCTGGCTGGATATTGCCCATGACGTGAATATTGAAGGGCTGGAAGTCACTTATAAACCCGGCGAAGGCATTACCGGCAAAGTGGCGAAAACCGGCCGTCCCATGGCTGTGGCCAATCTGGGGCAGGAGACACATTTTCTGGATCGCACCGGGGCGCGCCGTCATTTAAACCGCTCCGAGCTCTCTTTTCTCTGCGTTCCAATCATGTATGACGGCGGCGTGGTTGGAGTTCTATCAGCGGATAAAGCGGCCAAACAGGTCGAAAACCTGGATAATGAACTGGCGATACTTTCCGCTGTGGCCGAGCTGATGGCCAAAGCCGTGCATATCCGGGCTCTGGAGGAAGAAAACAAGCGATTGCGCAAAATCGTCGGCAGTTCCCGCCCGCCGGCGCTGGATATTATCGGCCATTCAAAACCCATGCAGGAAGTATTCGGAATGGTGGCGCAGGTTGCCGATTCCAACACCACCGTTCTAATTACCGGTGAAACGGGCACAGGCAAGGAATTGATTGCCGGCGCCATCCATAAGAACTCGCCGCGGAAGGAAGGCCCGCTGGTGCAGGTTAACTGTGCGGCGATTCCCGATACTTTGATTGAAAGCGAATTGTTCGGCCATGAGAAAGGCTCGTTTACCGGCGCGCTTTCGCAGCGCCGGGGGCGTTTCGAGGAGGCCAACGGCGGCACGATTTTTCTGGATGAGGTGGGCGAACTTTCCGCCGCCGCTCAGGTCAAGCTCCTGCGCGTCCTGCAGGAAAAGCGTTTTCAGCCGCTGGGTTCGTCGCGGGTGATTAACGTTAATGTGCGGATTATCGCCGCCACCAACCGCAATCTCGAGCAGGATATCCTGGCCGAACGTTTTCGCGCGGATTTGTTCTATCGTCTGAACGTGTTTCCGATTTATTTACCGCCGCTGCGCGAGCGCGGCAGCGATGTGATTCTGCTGGCCGACCATTTCCTGCTGAAATACAGCAGGGAGATGAAAAAAAATGTGAAACGGATTTCGACGGCGGCCATTGAAGTTTTTCTTTCGCACAAATGGCCGGGGAATGTCCGGGAACTGGAAAACTGCATCGAAAGGGCGGTATTGTTGACTAAAACGGATGTGGTGGACTGTGTCCATCTGCCGCCGTCTTTGCAATTGCAGGAAAAAGAACAGGACCGCAAAGACCGCAGCAAGCTTTCTTCCGTAGTTGAGGCGCAGGAAAGAGCGTTGATTATTGATGCCCTCACCGAGGCGGGCGGCAATCAGACGAAGGCGGCCAAAATACTGGGTACGACCAAGCGCATCATTCAATATAAGATATCCAAAATGGGGCTTGACGCCAAAAGATTCCGCGCGAAAAACAAGGATTCCGCGTAGAAGAAATAAAAACAATGCTTTATCGAAATATTATTCCGGCAATTAATTGTTTAATAACTCCATACTATAAAATCGCCTTGCGCCAAATTTCTTTTCGCTGCCGGAAATATTTTGGATCAAATCTAAGGCCCGCTTCAGGCGATTTCAAAACTCGTACGCTACTGGCGGACTCAAACAGTTGGCATCGCTGATCTTCCGCTTCGCCTTGCTTTGTTTGCCGAAATATTCCCTGATTGGCTGCTCAAAGAATTTTGGCGCAAATTAATTAATCGCCGGGCTATTGCTAATTTGCCTGTTTAATTGCCGGACTAATCAATTGCACAAAAATGTTTCGCATTTCCCGAAAAGAACAAAATTGTTACGCATATCACCTCAGAAAAAGAGCATTTACCTGCGGCTGATTCATAAGCAATTATAATTCATAAAGAATTTATCATTCACCGGCACTGGCACGACTCTGGCAATCACCTCTTTGCGGCCTGCTTGTTTTGTCGGCTGCCGGAAATTGAGGAGAAAAATATGTGTCGCTTATTTGCTGTTACATCCAATGAGCCGCTTTCACCGATGGTCGCGATTCGCGCTCTCGATGTGATGAAAGAAGGTCATGACGGATCGGGAGTGGGATTGTTCCTGACCGATCTGGGCGGCGAGTTTGAAAATTTCAAGCAACAACCCATTCTCTCCGGAATTTTTTCGAGCGAAGGAATTAAAGCACTGGATCGCTTTATGATGGATCTGGATTTCATGGTGAAATACAAGCTTTCTTTCCGTCCGACAAGACCGACACCGGTGGGAACGCCGAAAAGAGATAATTACGTAATCCGGGTTTATGAATATCCGGCTGACTGGGAAGAACTGAGCCCCGCAGAAATTCAGTTCCGCCTGATGATGGTTCAATTGCAACTGCGGCAAATCGGCGAGAAAGATAAATCAATGCTGATTTTCAGTTTCTGGCCGGATTGCATAATGATTAAGGAAGTAGGAGATCCTTTAACGGTCGCCGGGTATCTGGGCTTGGACCGCAAGGAACTGGCCGCGCGCACCATCCTGAGCCAGGGGCGGCAAAACACGAATTATGCGATTGATATTTACGCCTGCCATCCGTTCTTCCTGCAGGGAATTGCCACAATGACGAACGGGGAAAATACGGCCTTCGTGCCGATCCGGCAGTTTTTGATGTCGCGCAATTTTCCCGGCTACATCGGCTATCAATCAGATTCGGAAGTGTTCACGCATATTCTGCACTACATGCACAGCAAGCTCGGCCTGGGCGTGGAAATGTACAAGCATATCATTACGCCCCTGAAGGACGCGGAGCTTTTGCGGCATCCGGACGGCGCGTGGCTCAAACAACTGAAACAAAGCTGCCGGCCGCTCATTATTGACGGCCCGAACTGCGTGATTGGCTGCCTGCCGGACAAATCCCTGTTTATGGTGCAGGATTCCAAAAAGCTGCGGCCGGGCGTTGTCGGCGGCAAGCCGGGGGTTTTCGCGTTTTCTTCGGAAATGTGCGGATTGGATGCCGCCATTCCGGAGAGGTATATCAATCTTGATTATCAACCGATGAAGTATGAAACGGTTTTAATCCGTAAAGAAAGACAGGAAATAGAAAAATGGAACCAATGGGATGCCTTGCGCCATCTGAATTAAGCGTTAAAGATCTGCCCTGGCAGATTCACTGGAGCAAAGATAAATGCACTCTTTGCGGCCATTGCACGGCGGTGTGTCCGGTGCGCGCCATTGAACTGGGTGTGCATCGCAAACGAGCCCTGACAGTACCGCTGAATCTGGGCGAAAAACCGGGAAATCTTTTTTCGGTTTTTCACGGGATTGATCAACGCACCGATCCGGCGCACGCCTGCGTGGGTTGCGGCATGTGCACGTTGGTTTGTCCCAATGGCGCGATTATTCCCGTGCATACGGATGAAATTGATAAGCTGCGTTTTCACGTCAATGTGAATGGCGAGGCGCGCCGCCGCGGCGGCCGGCGCAATTCATCCGACAGTCTGCTGGATAAGATTAAATTTGTCCGGATTTCCATGCTGACCGACCCGGCGCTTGATGCCGGGCGTCATGAATTTGAATTGCGCACCCTGCTGGGCCGGGTGCTGCCGCCGGAAGAAATGCTGAGGGTCAGCCGGGAAAACGGCTGGATGCCGCCGGTGCGGGAAATTTATCCGCTGATTATCGGCGGTATGTCTTTCGGCGCTTTATCCCCCAGCATGTGGGAAGGTTTGCAGCTGGGCGTTTCTTATCTTAATGAAGAAATGAATATGCCGGTGCGCATCAGCACGGGCGAGGGCGGCTGCCCGCCGCGCCTGCTGAAATCGCGCTTTCTGCAATACGTTATTTTACAGATTGCCAGCGGGTATTTCGGCTGGGATGAAATTATTCACAATCTGCCGCTGATGAAAGAAGATCCCTGCGCCATCGAAATCAAATACGGCCAGGGCGCCAAGCCCGGCGATGGCGGCCTCCTGATGTGGTACAAGGTCAACAAACTGATTGCCGCAATTCGCGGCGTGCCGCAGGGCATTAATCTGCCCAGTCCGCCGACCCATCAGACCAAATATTCGATTGAAGAGGCCGTGGCGAAAATGATTCAGTCCATGTCCATGGCCTGGGGATTCCGCGTGCCGGTGTATCCGAAAATATCGGCCACCAGCACGGCAATGGCGGTACTCAACAATTTAACAAGAAATCCGTATGCGGCAGGGCTGGCCATTGACGGTGAAGACGGCGGAACGGGCGCCGCCTATCATGTCTCGATGAATTCGATGGGACATCCGATTGCCAGCAATCTCCGCGACGCTTATTTAACCCTGGTGAAAATAGGCAAGCAAAACGAACTGCCTCTCCTGGCAGGCGGGGGTTTCGGCAAAAACGGCAATCTCGCCGCCAATGCGGCTGCGCTCATTATGTTGGGAGCAAGCGGTGTGCAGACCGGGAAATATATCATGCAGGCGGCGGCCGGTTGCCTCGGTTCCGAGTCGGATCGCTGCAATATCTGTAATATCGGTCTTTGCCCGAAAGGCATCACCTCCCAGGACCCTAGGCTGGACCGCCGTCTTGATCCGGAAAAAGTCGCCCAGCGACTGGTTGATGTTTTCCTGAGCTTTGATACGGAACTGAAAAAAATCGTCGCCCCGCTGGGGCGTTCCACTTCGCTGCCGATTGGCATGTCGGATGCGCTGGGAATTGCTGATGCGGATGCGGCAAAACGCCTGAATATCAATTATGTGCTTTAATGCGGGAAGCAGGTAACGCTGATGAAGAAAAGGGAAGCGATAAAAATTACCGGTGGGGAAAATTCCGTCCGCGTGGATTCACGTATTCTGGAGGAGCGGATTCAAAAAGCAGTAGCGGACGGCTATCGCCACATTGAAGTAACTGCGCAGGGACAGCACGGTATCGGCGGCCGTCTCTGGCGGGCGCATCACGATAAGGTGAAAATTGATGTTCTGGGCACGTCCGGCCAGCGTCTGGGCGCCATGGGATTTCCCAATACAGTTGTGGAAGCCTTCGGCCCGGCATCCGATGACGTCGGCTGGCTCAATGCCGGTGCGCAAATCATCGTTCACGGCAATGCCACCAACGGTGCGGCCAACGCCATGGCCCAGGGAAAAGTTTATATTGACGGCGATGTCGGCGCGCGCGCCATGACCATGACGAAGCACAATCCGCGCTTTGAACCGCCTGAACTCTGGGTTTTCGGCAAAGCGGGGGATTCTTTCGCCGAATTTATGGCGGGTGGTATCGCCGTTGTCTGCGGTGCGGGCGCGGAGAAGGATAAGAATGTTCTCGGGTATCGTCCCTGCGTCGGCATGGTGGGCGGTAAAATTTTCTTTCGCGGCGAACAGGAATATTGCAGCGCGCAGGATGTCCAACTGGTTAAAAATCTGCCGGACGAAGAATGGGGGTGGCTTCAGGAAAACCTGAAAATATTCCTGCAAGCTATCGGCAAAAAATATTTATTTGAACAGTTGGCGGCCAGGCGTGCGGACTGGCAGTTGTTGCTGGCCCGCAAACCCTTTGAAAAACCGGTGCGAGAGGTGCGTCCGCTTACCATATACCGTAAAGAAGTCTGGGAAAATGAACTGGGCAAAGGCGGCTTAATCGGCGATTTGACCAGCCTTGATCGCACCCCCATCGGTCTTATTACGACCGGCACATTGCGGCGCTATGTTCCCTCCTGGGAAAACGGCAAATATCTGCCGCCTTGCCAGGCCAACTGTCCGACCGGTATTCCCGTGCAGAAAAGGTGGGAACTCATCCGGAATGGCAAGATGCAGGAAGCGGTAAACCTCGCTCTGGAATATACGCCTTTTCCGGCCACGGTCTGCGGCTATCTTTGTCCGAACCTGTGCATGCAAAATTGCACCCGCCATCTGATGAACATGGAATCGGTGGATGTAGCGCTGCTCGGCAAGGCATCGCTTCATGCCGAAGCGCCGGCTCCTCTGCCGCCGACGGGCAGGAAAATCGCGGTAATCGGCGGCGGCGCAGCCGGACTTTCCGTGGCCTGGCAGCTCCGGCTCAGGGGTCATGAAGTGGCTATCGTCGAGAATAGAAAACGGCTGGGTGGAAAAATTACGGAGGCCATTCCCGCAAGCCGTATTCCCAGCGAAGTTGTCGCACATGAAATAGCGCGGATTGCGAAAAGTATTCGTCATATTAATCTGAATGCCGCTTTGCATAAGGAAAAATTCCGGAAACTGAAAAACGAAAATGATTTTATTGTTATCGCGGCGGGCGCGTCGCAGCCGCGCCAACTGAATGTTCCCGGAATGGAAAAAGCCTTTACGGCGCTCGATTTCTTAAGGCAAAGCAAGCAGGGCTGCGCCAAAGTCGGGGAAAAAGTGGTTATTATCGGCGCGGGGAATGTCGGCTGTGATGCGGCCTCAGAAGCATACCGGCTGGGCGCGAAAAGCGTAATTCTGGTTGATGTTCAAAAACCGGCCTCCTTTGGTGCGGAAAGAAAGCAAGCGGAAGCCGCGGGAGCCAGATTCCTCTGGCCCCGTTTTACCAAAGCAATCACCGCCAGAGGAGTCGAGCTGACGTCGGGCGAGATTTTATTGGCGGATACGGTGATTGTGGCGGTGGGAGACATGCCCGATTTATCCTTCCTGCCGGAGGAAATTGCGACGGAAAGGGGATTTGTCTTGGTGGATGAAAATTATGCCACCAGCGATCCTCAGGTTTACGCGATAGGAGACGCGGTTCGTCCCGGATTGCTGACCGATGCAATCGGGGCCGGACGGATTGCCTCCCGGACGATTGACGATATCTTGAAAGGCGCATCCCGGACATATGATAAGCTGCCTCCCATTGATTATCATAAGGTCAAACTGGAGTATTTTGACCCGCGAATCGGCGAGTTTGCCGATACTTCATCCTGCGCCGCCAATTGCGCTTCCTGCGGCGCCTGTCGTGACTGCGGCATGTGCGAGGAGATATGTCCGCAAAAAGCAATTTCCCGGCAGCCGCAACCGGCGGGCGGTTTTACTTATGTTGCGGACAGCGAACGCTGCATCGGCTGCGGTTTCTGCGTCGGCGCCTGTCCCACCGGAGTCTGGGAGCTCGCGGAGAATGAACCTTTGGAATAACGCCCTGTTGGTTTCCCGGGTAAACCGCCGGGAAAAGCAGCACGGCCAATATTAATTATATCTTAAACAGGAATGGAGAAATTATGAAAAAATCAACACCAACTATCGCAGCGGAAAGGCAATACGTCATTGAAAAAGAAAAGTTTGTGCCGGTATCGCACTATTTCGGCGAAGACACTTTCAGTCATAAGGTGATGAAGGAAAAACTGCCGAAGGATACTTTTAAAAAATTAATGGAGGCAATCAACGAGGATAAGACCCTCGATGAAGAAACCGCCAATATTGTCGCTCATGCCATCAAGGAGTGGGCTATCGAAAAAGGCGCGACGCATTTTGCACACTGGTTTCAGCCCATGACCGGCATCACGGCCGAAAAACATGATGCGTTCGCCGACCCCTGCGGCCCCGGTTCGGTAATCGAACGGTTTTCCGGAAAGCAGTTGGTGCAGGGCGAACCGGACGCTTCGAGTTTTCCCTCCGGCGGTATCCGGGCTACTTTTGAAGCGCGGGGCTACACGGCCTGGGATATGTCCTCGCCGGCGTTTATCAAAAGAAACGGCATTTCCACAACGCTGTGCATTCCCACGGCTTTTATTTCCTATACCGGACAGGTGCTGGATAAAAAAACGCCGCTTTTGCGCTCCATCCGGGCGCTCAACAAAAGCGCCGTCAATATGCTCAAGCTGCTGGGCGCTAAAAACGTGAAGAAGGTTTATTCCAATCTCGGGCCGGAGCAGGAATATTTTTTGATTGATATGGATTATTTTTATAAACGTCCGGACCTGGTGCTGGGCGGCAGAACCGTTGTCGGCGCTCCTCCCGCCAAGGGTCAGGAACTGGAGGATCAGTATTTCGGCAGCATCAAGGAGAGAATTTCCTCCTATATGCATGATGTGGAGGAAGAGCTCTTCAAGCTCGGCATCCCGGCCAAGACCCGCCACAATGAAGTCGCGCCGAGCCAGTATGAAATTGCTCCGGTTTATGAAGAAGCCAATATCGCCGCTGACCATAATCAGCTGGTAATGGACACGCTTAAGTACGTTGCGAGAAAACATCGCCTGGCGGCGCTCCTGCATGAGAAACCTTTCGCCAAAATCAACGGCTCGGGCAAGCATGTCAACTGGTCGCTGTCCGATGACAATGGCAACAATCTGCTGAATCCCGGCAAGACACCGCAGGACAGCATTCAGTTTCTGGTCTTTTTAATTGCCACTGTCCGCGCCGTTTACAAGCATGCGGATATCCTGCGCGCCGCGGTTGCCTCCTACGGCAATGATCACCGTCTGGGCGCCAATGAAGCGCCGCCCGCTATTATTTCCGTGTTCCTGGGCGAACAGCTGACACAGATTCTGGACAACATCCAGAAGGGAACGGTTACCAGGGCGACCAATGCGGAAATCATTGATCTGGGTATTTCTTCCCTGTCTCAGGTCAGCAAGGATAACACCGATCGCAACCGTACTTCGCCTTTTGCCTTCACCGGCAACAAATTCGAGTTCCGCGCCGTCGGTTCATCGCAAAATATTGCTTCGCCGGCACTGGTAATCAACACCATCGTGGCGGAAAGCATTGATGAGCTGGCGGAAAAAATCAAATCCCAGGCTGGAAAAAACATCAATCAGGCAGTTTTTGACGTTTTAAAAAGCGAAATCAAATATATCAAACCGATTCTTTTTAACGGCGACAACTATACCAGAGAATGGGAGGCCGAAGCGCAAAAGAGAGGCCTGCCCAATGAAAAAACAACACCCGCCGCCCTGAAAGCGCTAATTACCGACAAAGCGTTGAGACTTTTTGATAAATATGAAGTTCTCTCCAATGCCGAACTGAAATCCCGCTACCTGATTCATGTCGAGCGCTACATCAAGGATCTGGAAATTGAAGTCAAGGCCCTGAATAATATTTGCCTGAGCCAGGTTATCCCCGCGGGTGTGGATTATCAGAAAAAGCTGGCGGCGGCGATTGCGGGTGCCCAAGATGTTCTCGGTTCCCAGGCTGTGTTTTCTTCTCAGAAGGAATTGCTGAAAAAAATTCTGGACATGATTAACAGTATTTACCTGACGAACAAGGAAATTCAGGCGAAGGTGGAAGCGGCAGCCGCTATTCATGATGAGCCCAAGAAAGCGGAGATGCTGGGCTCCAAAGTCAAACCGCTGATGGATGAACTGCGGGAATATGTGGATGCCCTGGAAAATCTTGTTGATAACGAAACGTGGCCGCTGCCCAAGTTCTGGGAGATGCTTTTCATCTGCTGAACAACATAAGGTGATAATCAACCCGTTAAGCACAAAAAAGGTTACAGTCCGGCGACTGTAACCTTTTTTTGTTACTGGTGGGTCGTGCGGGGATTGAACCCGCGACCAACGGATTAAAAGTCCGCTGCTCTACCTCTGAGCTAACGGCCCAGTTGTGTCATAAGTTTTAGCGAAAGCCGTCTTAGCAGCAACTCCCGGGTGTGTCAAGATAAAACTATCAGATTATCAGCCAAGGAATGGATCTTCGAGAATAATCGTTTCTTCCCTTCCTGCGCCTACCGATATTAAACCGGCGCGAACCGCGGCTAATTCTTCCAGCGCCTTCAGATATTTCTGCGCGTTGGCGGGCAATTCTTTAATGCCGCGGGCGCCTGCTATATTCTCCTCCCATCCGGCAAATTCTTCGTATACCGGCCGGCAGAGAGCCAGCACGCGCAAGTTGGCGGGCACAGCCTCGGTAAATTCGCTTTTTTCCATTTTATATCCCACACAGATTTTAATTTTTTCTAATCCGGTCAAAACATCGAGCTTGGTTATGGCTAAAGACGTAATGCCGGAAACGCGCACGGCCTGGCGCACCAGCACCATGTCCAGCCAGCCGCAGCGCCGCGGCCTGCCGGTGGTGGCGCCGAATTCATCACCAACTTTCTGAATACGCGCTCCTGTTTCATCAGTCAATTCAGTCGGGAAAGGCCCTTCGCCCACTCTGGTTGTATAGGCTTTGCAGATGCCGGTAACGTGGCCGACGGCACTGGGACCGACGCCTGTGCCGCAGGCGGCGTTGCCCGCGGCGGTATTGGAAGAGGTGACATAAGGGTACGTTCCGTGATCAACGTCGAGATGGCAGCCCTGAGCTCCTTCAAAAAGGACTTTTTTGCCGCTCTTGATGGCCTTATCTAAAATAAGCGACGTGTCGGTTACATAGCTTCTGATTTTTTCGGCATAACCAAGGTATTCGGCGGTTATGGCTTTTTCCTCCATGATATCTTCATGAAAAAGTTCTTTGAATAAAAAATTCTTTTCTGCCAGATTTACCCGGAGTTTTTCCTGGAAGACATCTTTGTCGTAAAGATCGCCAACCCGGATGCCGGTTCTTTTAACCTTGTCTTCATAGGCCGGGCCGATGCCGCGTCCGGTGGTGCCGATTTTCTTCCCTGAAGCGCTTTTTTCGCGCGCTACATCGAGCTTTTTGTGATACGGCATTATCAGGTGTGCTTTGTCGCTGATGTAAAGCTTTGTGCCGGCAGGGAAAAGATTGCCTTTTTGCAGCTGGTTTAATTCTTCGATCAGTACCGCCGGGTCAACAACCACACCGTTGCCGATTATGCAGGTTTTGTTATTGTGCAGAATGCCGGAAGGAATCAGATGCAGAATTGTTTTTTTACCGCTTACGACGAGCGTGTGCCCGGCATTGTTGCCTCCCTGAAAACGGGCGATGACATCAGCGCTTGCGGCATAAATATCAACGATTTTACCTTTTCCCTCATCGCCCCATTGTGTGCCTACAACTGCAACATTCGCCATTATAAAATCCTTACATTTGAATGGTTTTAATGGAAATGACATGCGGTAATTTCCGCAGTTTCTCCAGAATATTTTCTTCGACGACCGAATCAGTGTTTAAGACAACCAGCGCTTTTTTAGCTTCCGCATCACGGCTCAAGTGCAGGCGGGCGATATTAACGCCATTCTTGCCCAGTGTTGTGCCGAGATTGCCGATAACGCCCGGCTGATCATCATTGGATACGGCCAGAATATTCCCTTCCGGCACGATTTCCACCGAAAATTCGTTGATGCGGACAATCCGCTGATCGTTTTTGCCGAATAACGCGCCGGCTGTTGTGCTCGTTTCTTTGGAAGTCTTTACGGTGAGCGTAATCATATTGGTGTAATCCTTTATTTCCGTGCTCCTGGATTCCACCACTTTAATGCCCCTTTCTTTAGCGATGACTGGCGCATTAATATAGTTGACGGTTTCCTGCAGAATCGGTTCCAACAAGCCCTTCAGCAGGGAAATGGTCACCGGAGCCAGATTATGGTTCAGTATTTCTCCGCTGTATTCGATATTGATTTCCTGAATAGCGCCGGTAATGATTTGCGACTGAAACGCCCCGAGCTTTTCCGCTAATGTCAGATACGGTCTGATTACGGCCATGATCTCCGCGCTTACCGAGGGGAAATTGACAGCGCCCTTGATTTCGCCGGTGGTGAAATAAGCGGCGATTTGATGGGCAATCGCGATGGCGACATTAGTCTGGGCTTCATCGGTGGAAGCGCCCAGATGCGGCGTGCAGACAACATTGTCCAGCGCAATGAGTTCCATGTTTTTGGTAGGCTCTTCCTCGAAAACGTCAATTGCCGCGCCGGCAATCCGGCCTGATTTCAGCGCATCATAAAGGTCTTTTTCATTGACGATGCCGCCGCGGGCGCAGTTGATGAGAAAAACGCCTTTTTTCATTTTGGCAATTGCTTTGGCTTCAACCAGATTTTTTGTCTCCTTGGAAAGGGATGAGTGAATCGTAATAAAATCCGCTTTTGCATAAATATCATCCAGTGAAACCAGGGGGATTCCTAGTTGTTCGGCGACATCCGGGGAGATAAAGGGATCATAGGCGATGACATTCATTTTGAGTCCCTGCGCGCGATCGGCAACGATGGCGCCCACACGCCCCAGGCCGATAATGCCCAGAGTTTTGCCGCAATATTCGTTGCCCATGAATTTGCTTTTTTCCCATTTCCCTGCTTTCATGGAAGCGGTGGCCTGCGGAATTTTCCGGACCAGAGACAGCATCATGGCGATGGCATGCTCGGCGGTGGTAATTGTATTCCCGCCCGGCGTGTTCATGACGACTATGCCCCTTTTACTGGCGGCGGGAATATCAATATTGTCTACACCGGCACCGGCGCGGCCGATGGCGGCCAGTTTGTCCGCCGCTGCGATTATCTCTGCCGTTGCTTTGGTGGAAGAACGTACAATCAGGGCGTCGTAATCCTTGATTACTGATTTTAATTCATCCGGCTTCATGCCGGTTTTAACGTCAACTTTAATACCGGGGGTATTGCCCAGTATTTCCGCGACTTCCGAGGCCATCGCGTCGCTTACTAGAACTTTCTTCATTTTAATTCTCCTGCATTAAAGACTTTTAATCTTTTCATTATAAATTTTTTCCAGTTCGGCAAGGGCAGTGCGAATATCGCTTTCTTCAATTGTCGGGCCGCACCAGAAGCGGTAACCGGCCGGCGCGTCCTTGTAGGAATTTATATCATGGGCGATATTTTTCTTGCTTAATTCCGACGCAATCCCTTTGAGGAATTTCCCCCTGTCTTCGGGGGAAAGGGCGTTGACTTTATCGCTTGTCACCATCAGGCAAACTGAGGTATTGGAACGGATATTTTTGTCTTCCGCCAAAAACGAAATCCAGGGTGTTTTGGCAACCCAGTCTTCAACGACCTTGAGATTGTTCATGCTTCGTTTAATCAGGCCGGCAAGCCCGATTTCTCCCGCCCATTTCAAAGCATCCAGATAATCCTCCACGCAAATCATGGAAGTGGTATTGATGACTTCGCCTTCAAAAATGGCCTTGTTTATCTTGCCGCCCTTCTTCAGACGGAAAATTTTGGGCATGGGCCAGGGCGGATCGTATGATTCCAGGCGCGCAACGGCCCTCGGGCTTAAAATCAGCATACCATGCGCAGCTTCACCGCCCAGGCATTTCTGCCAGGAGAAAGTTGCCACGTCTAATTTTGACCAGTCAATTTCCATGGCGAAAGCGGCGCTGGTGGCATCGCATAAAGACAAGCCTGCGCGGTTCGCGGGTATCCAGTTCCAATCGGGAACTTTGGCGCCGCTGGTCGTGCCGTTGGCGACAAACACTACATCATTTGACCAGTCCACTGCTTTTAAATCGGGCAGCTTGCCGTAATCGGCTTTCACTACTTTCGGGTTAAGTTTCAATTGCTTGGCAACATCAGTCGCCCAGCCTTCGGAAAAGCTTTCCCAAACCAAAACGGTAACCGGTTTGGGACCTAAAAGGCTCCACATGGCTGCTTCAAAGGCGCCGGTATCGGAAGCGGGCATGATGCCGACCAGATAATCTTCCGGTATGTTTAATATTTTTTTTGTTTCCGTTATGGCGTGAGCGAGTTTTGCCTTGCCCGGCGTGGAACGATGCGAGCGGCCGACTGGCGTTCCCGTGAGCGCATCGAAGCTCCATCCCGGTCTTTTACTACATGGTCCTGAACTGAAATTGGGGTTCTGCATTTTACACATCCTTAGATTAATTTGGGAATAACAGGCCGTTTTCTATACCAGTATTGAATATATTACTCAAGAAATTTTCATGGATGTCCGGCAATGATATTATCAAAGAAATATCAAGAAGATGGCTCGGTTAACCAACAGGCCGGCTCACCCCCATACCAGGTGGCTATTCTCCTGGCTTCAATTGCAAGTCATGCCCGGAGCAAGAATATGAACTCCAAAACAATTCCGATTATTGCTCGAATGGGAAACTTTTTCCGTCCGGCTCAGATAATTCCCCGGCGGCCTTATGGTTTGTCATCCGCAGTAAATTGTTGTATATATTAATGGGTTTAGCAATACGGGGAAATATTTCATGACTGAAAAGAAATTGAACAGCATTCCTGATGATGTTCATAAGAATTCCCGCGTCAGGGAAGTGCTTTTTGTCGATGAAGAACCGTTTTTATTGACGCTTGCCGCAGCTTTAAGCATTTATAAAAAATACTTTAATATTCGCACCGCGATTGACGGCATTGAAGCTGTTAATATTCTAAAAACAGATCCGGCAATCGATCTCGTTGTCGCCGATTTAGGCATGCCCAAAATGGACGGTTTTGAGCTTATTGCTCATATCAGAAATAATTTTCCCAAAATTCCGGTAATTGTAACGACGTTTTTCGATACTCCCAAGTTAAAAGAGGTTTTGTCGGAAATGGGCATTTTTCATTATATGGAAAAGCCACTGGATATTACTTTATTTCGGTTAAGACAAAAAAGAATTTACAGCCCTTCGCTGACGTATGTTTATATTCAGGAACTCGCGGAAAAGATATTTATCGGTTTGGAACTGAAACCGGTAAAATTAAATCCCCTGCAGGCACAGATGAAAATATCGGCCGGCCAGAAGAAAGAGATTCAGAAACAGGTAAATGCCGCGATTGACGTAAAAAAAGAGTTATTTGAACTGGCCAGTTCATTCAAGGCTAAACGTCATTTCGGCGAGGCGATATACTGCTTTCGCGAATTACTGGAGCGCTCCCTAGACAGGCAGGATGATGTAAAATATTTGTTTGCGCTGGGGCAGATAGTGGAAAAAATGCACGATTTCGAGAGCGCCTTAAACTACTACCGGGAAGCGGCAAATTTATGCAGTACTGTTTCCGATGTCTCCTACTGGATTAACAATAATACCGGATACTGCCTGTGCATGTTGAAGCGTTTTGCGGAGGCTGAAGATTTCTGCCATACGGCTATTGATTTGGATTCCAGCCGTTTTGACGCTTTCAAGAATCTCGGCCTGTCCCAGCAGGGACAGGGCAAATTACGCGACGCAATGGACGCTTATATAAAGGCAATAAAAATTTACCCGCAGGATGTAAGGGCGATGAATCTTTTTGAAAATATCCTTGATAAACACCCGGAGCTGAAAGACGAATATGCTGAACAGCTGGAAGAATGCCGCAATCTGGTGCAAAACTCCTATCAATATCACAAGCCGGAAAAGCACCACTGAAATGTTTTTCCTCGTATCATCATGACGAAATGCCTGCCCCGATTTGCGGCTGATAAAAAACTTCTTCCTCGAAGTTCCAAACACCGGAAGGGAAGCATTATGTTATTGCCTCATAAATAAATGTTACCGAAGGGGGGTGTATGCTTAGTAAACAAACTTTCCCCCTTGCTTTTAATGATTTTCTCGTTTATTTTCCTGTTAACAAACGGCAAGATTGCGGTAATAATGATTAACGCTCGCAGAATTGAAAGTTGGAAAATTATTCTTCCTTTAAATAAAGGGTAAAGAAAATGAAATTTAATATTGAACAATATATTCCCAAAACGGACATGGAAGCTTTTTGCCGGCAGAACCATATTCGAAAGCTTGCCCTATTCGGTTCAGCTTTGCGTGACCAATTGAAGCCGGATAGCGATATTGACCTGCTTGTAGAGTTTGAACAAGATCATATTCCTGGTTTGATTACGCTGGCGGGAATGGAAATTGAATTGAGTGATAAAATCGGCAGAAAAGTGGATATCCGCACTCCGCGCGATCTCAGCAGATATTTCCGGGATGAAGTAGTCCGACAGGCAGAGGTGCAATATGAAGTTCGATGACAAAATAAGATTGCAACATATGCTTGATGCCGCACAGGAGGCGATTACATTTCTAAGCTCCTTAAATGGAGAAAATATTGAAAACAATCGCCTTGTTTTTCACGCTATTATTCGACTAATTGAGGTTGTCGGCGAAGCGGCATCGCAATTATCCAAAGCATACAGAGATTCATGTCCGGAATTGCCTTGGGCGAAGATTATCGGAATGCGTAACCGTATTGTTCATGCCTATTTTGACATGATTACTCCCTTGTCGAAAGCACTGTGAGATCTGATTTCCCCGAACTCATTGAAAGGCTGACAAATCTGATTGCATCTTTTGAGGAGCAGGAATGAAAATCTTTTTTAAAGAAGGCTCAATATTTTTATCCATGAACACATCCGGCTGGTTCGATGTCAAGCTAATGATTACTGACAAGACCTGCCGATAATTATTTCACAATCACCAGCGGAAAATCCATTCCCCGCGAATCCACTACCGGAAATTGCGCTTCCTGTTTATATCTTTTCGTAATCTCCGGAAGCTGTTCCTCCACATACCCCATGAGTTTGCGCACTGTGACGGTGTCGCTCCCGCCGGCGGCCTTGCCGCGCAAGCCTTCCAGCAGCGTATAGGTAAAAACGCCGTGCCCCAAATCCTTCACCTCAGCGGCAAACTGTTCCTTAGTCGAAGCCGCAACGACATGGGTTCCGGTGGAGCGGGAAAGCTGGGAAAGCGCCTTTCTGTCCTCAAAACCGCGAAAGGCGACCAGCACCGCCCCGGATTTGCAGGCGTCAACAAGCATCAGGATTTTCTGCGCCCGGATATTTTTCATCGCGGCCGCCAGTTCCATAGACGATATTCCTTTCTCCCGGACATGTTCTTCGCGCTCCGGGTAAGTGAGCTCATGAGGAATAAAATACCAGATGTCCTTCACATTCTCGCCGTGTCCCGCGAGATAAATCAGCACGGCATCCTGAGGATTGGTCTTTTCCAGTTCGCGCATTTTTATCAGGATTCCTTCTTTTGTCGCCTTCTCATCGTGAATTTCAATTATATTCACTTTTTTGAAAAGCCGTTGCGACTGGCGGAAGAAAGAGGCAATGCCTTGAGCATCAGGCACGGCATAATTGAGGTTCAAAGCGGGATTTCTGTATTTGTTGATTCCCACCGCAAAGACATATAACGAAACATCTTTAGTCGGCGCGCTAAGCATAACCGTTATTTCCGCGGGATTGGATTCGGTTCTATCTTTGCTGAACCCGACTGCCCGGAAGGTATTGAGGCCGTCAATAAGCGTGACTGTATATTCTCTGATTACCTCCCCGCTGGCGCCGACAAGCTTTATTCCCCGCCGGTCATCGCCCAGCGCCTTGCCGTTGTGATACAGCCTTATTTCATCTATGCTGCCGCCGGTATCTTTGGCCGCGACTTTTATCGTGATGGAGTCGTTATTGAATTGGCTTCCGGGCTGAGGTGAAATTATCCGGACATCGGGTGGCGCTTGAATCCCCTTGCGAATATCGGCAACCGCCTCAACTTTTTTTCCCTGCAAAACCGAAGCGACATAAACAGGATTAAAGAATTTTTCATATAAATTATCAATGGGATAAACCCTGTTGCCCAGGCGCACCGAAAGATGTTTGGCGCCCCCCGGCGAAGCATTGAAATAACCTTCCGGTGTAATCACAATCCATTCGCCGTCCACAAAGGCAATAAACTGCGCGATTTCCCTGCCGCCGGGAATATCCCACAGCCTGACGGTATTGTCGTTGCTTGCCGAAATAAAATTTTTATTATCTGAGGAAAATTGAAGTGTGTAGATGTGCCCCCCGTGGCCGGAAAAATTTTTGATTTTTTTGCCGCTCTTTGTTTCCCACAAAATGATTTGCTGATCCCAGCTTCCGGTGAGAATTAATTCACCGTTACGGGAAAACGCGAGCGCCTTGATCATATCCTCGTGTCCCGGGAATTTTTTCACAATCCGATTTTCGGTGACACAACGGAGATATGCGGCATAATGAGTCTTGTCGGCGCTGAATTTGGCCTCGCCGGTGAGAATGTGACGGGAGTCAGGTGAAAAAACAAGGGAATTGATGCTATCTTTGATTACTGATCGCCTTATCTCCTGACCGGTATTGGCATCCCAGACAATCATGATGTTTTTAGATTCCTGCTTATCGTAATCATTGAACAAAACAACAGCCCAGCGGCCGTCCGGAGATATTTTATTATAATCAATAAAGAGTCGTTCCTTTTGTCCCCAATCGGCAAACTGCCTTATTTGCCTGTTATTCTCAATGTCCCACAGGATAATTTTTCTGTCATAGGTGGAAAAGAAAAGAAATTTGCCGTCCGCCGTAAAATCCGGCCGGAAAAGAGGTTTGTCCCACATCCTGCGCATCCGTCCGTCGGCGGTGGAATAGATGTAACTGCCGTAATCGTTGCCGACTATCAGATATTTCCCATCCGGACTCGCGGCTCTCGCGGTTATCATTCTGTTGGCCGCATCCCGCAGAATGAGCGGCTTTTTTAACATGCCGTTTTCCCTGTCCCAATTGAGCAAAATCCAGCTTTGGGATGTAATTTCCCTCTCACCGGCCGCAAAAGAGGCCATTGTTATCTGGTCGGCGTTTGCCGCATATCGTTTGATTGTTTTTCCTGTATTGATGGCGATTGAATCGAGGCCGGTTTTGTGAACCCACTGGCCGTAATACGCCCATGTATTGTCATTGCCGCAAATCAGAGATTGGCTGTCCGGTGAAAAAACCACCGGCAATTGATTGGCAATCTTCCGCACCGCCTGCCAATTCTTTGTTTCATAAATGATAACTTCTCCGAACTCAGCCGCTGCCGCATAACGGCCGTCCGGCGAATAAGCAACCTGATAGAAAGGCTTGGCAAAAGAAAATTCTTTGACAATGCCGCCGTCGCGGGCAGAGATGACCAGAAGCGTTCCTTCCTTGTCATAAAAATCTGTGGGTTTTGGTTTCATCAATGACAAAAAGAAATATTTATCGTCAGGCGAAACAGCCAGGGCGCTTATTTCCGAGTTTCCTTTCCGGATGTCATATTTCTTAACAGTCTTTCTTTTTTTAACATCAAATATTTCAATATTGATTCCCCGGGGTTTATAATGATCGTCCACCAATTGAACGCCGAGGGCAAGATGGTCACCGGATGATAAATAACGAGCTGCCTTAATTTCCGCCGCAAAGCCCTGAGAAAACTCTCTTTCTAAAGCAAATACCTGTTTCCTTGTGGCAACATTCCAGCAAGCAAGATTCCGGTAATAGGTGGAGACGGCGTATTTGCCGTCCGGAGAAAAAGAGAGAGACGAAATACCAGGCGTCGGTTTGCCGGCCAATCTGCCCAACGATTTTCCCGTCGGCAAATCCCAGAGATGAATATTCCCTTTTCTATCGCCGGCGATAATTGTCTTGTCGTCAGGCGACAAGGCCATGGCGGTCAGTGGTTCGTTATGACGCAGTGTCCGCAATTCCCGGCCGGTTTTCGCCTCCCAGATTTTTACCGTCTTATCTTCACTGCCGGAGACAAGATAAGCCCCGTCGGAGGTATAGGAGACGGATTTGATATTGCTCGAATGCCCCAACTGGACAAAAATCTCGGGGCTTTCCGCGGCAACGATTGCCGGACTTGCCATAACAACAAACAGCAATGCCATTAATAATCCCGCCGCTGATAATTTTAATGTTTTTCTTTTCATGATTTTTGCTCCCGTTGATTTACTGAATGTGTCCTTTGCCAGCTAAACGCCGTCTTTCCATCCCCAATTCTCAGATTATCCGACGGTTAATGAGCCCCAAACTTCAGAAGCTAAGCGTAGTGAAGTTTGTTTGGCGTAATGAGGCTCAAATACCGATAGTGAAACGTATCGGGATTTGTAAGCCGAATTATCCAATTCCGATGTGTCGGAATTGGAAATTATCTCACTAGTGCAGTGTATTATGATAATTTGTAGTTGAAGCAACTACATTTTGCAAGCATAAAAGGGAGTAAATAACATCACTATTGACTTCGGAAAGCATTAATCATAAGGTTGTGTCACTTTCAGCAAGAGGCGGGTGATATGTTAGAATTAAAAGACTTGTATTTCACGGTAACGGATCATGAAAGCGTCAAACAGAGAAACATCATTGACGGTGTTAATTTTACTTTTAAAAAAGGGCTGTTTTACGCCATTACCGGCCCCAACGGCAGCGGGAAAACGACGCTGGCCAAACTGATCATGGGCATCAATGAAGTTTCTCAGGGGCAAATTATTTTTGAAGGTAATGATATATCGAAGCTCACCATCACAGAACGCGCCAAACGGGGAATCGCTTACAGCTTCCAGCAGCCGGCGCGATTCAAGGGCATCACCTTCCGCGATTTGCTGACCATCGCCACAGGCGAAGAAGATGAAAAGAAACTTCTGAATATTGTTTCCCGAGTCGGTATCTGCCCGCTTTCCTTTCTGGATAAGGAAGTTGACGCGAAACTATCCGGCGGTGAAATCAAGAAAATCGAACTTGCCACCACCATTGCCGCCAATCCGAGGCTCGCCATTTATGACGAACCGGATACCGGCATTGACTTATGGACAATCAATCCCATGGTCAAACTTCTGAAAAAAGAATTAATCGAACACCTGACGACGACAATCGTCGTGAGCCACAACCGCGCTTTTCTCGAAGCGGCGGATGTTATTATAATCATTGATAAGGGGCGCTTCGTTTATGAAGGCGATTTGCCGAAAGCTCTGCATTTACTGACAGACCTTAGCGCCTGCACATACCGACGCCCCCCTGAAGGAGAAGAAAATGCTCAATGCTTCAGATAAAACATTGTTGAAAACCGTCGCCGATCTGGAGGGCTTGCCCAAAGGCGCCTACAACATCAGAAAAAACGGCAAACTGCTTTCCCGCCAGGTCACGGCCAATATCAATATCGAATCCAACGCCGACGGCAGCGGCATTGTCGTTACGATAAAACCGGGGACGAAAAACGAGTCCGTTCACATACCGGTTATTTTAAGCGAAGCCGGGCTTTTCGATGTTGTCTATAATTCCTTTATCATCGGCGAAGATGCCGATGTCACCATCATTGCGGGTTGCGGCATTCACTGTGGCTCAAAAGAACAGGAAGGACATGCCGGTATCCATGAATTTCGGGTAGGCAAAAAAGCCAAAGTAACTTATGTGGAAAAGCATTATGCAACGGGCAGGGGAACAGGGCGGCGGATTCTTAATCCGACAACCAAGGTCTTTCTCGAGCAGGGCGCGAAAGCGGAAATGGAACTGACGCAGATATCCGGAGTGGACGAAGCCAACCGTTTAAATGAAGCAGAGCTTGGCCCTGAGAGCCTCCTTCTGATTACGGAAAGGGTTTTGACGGACGGTGAGCAAAAAGCGGTTTCCACCAACAATATTGTCTTGCAGGGAGAGGATTGCCGCGCCAATATGATTTCCCGTTCCGTTATGAAAGGCAATTCCCGGCAAATATTTTACGCCACACTAACCGCGCGCAACAAATGCTTCGGGCATATCGAATGCGACGCAATTATCATGGATAACGGCTCCAATGAAACCATGCCGTCGCTGAAGGCGGAGCATCCCGATGCGGAGCTGACCCACGAAGCCTCCATCGGCAAAATCGCCAATGATCAGTTGATGAAACTGATGAGTCTGGGACTTACTTATGATCAATCAGTTAACAGAATTATACAGGGCTTCCTCAAATGAGACATGATAGCATTGCGCTTTCTTTGGCTAACTTTGTTGGCATCGTCGTCGGTTTCCTCTTCGTATTAATAATACGCCTGCGGAACCTCCTCCTTGCCGCCTCGTTATCCTTTGAATTCGCAATGCTATGGAAGGAAAAATATTCAGGATTGGCGCGTCCGAAATTCTCCGGACTTCGCCTCGTATCTGAGCATATTTGATCAGCCCTGAAAGCAGCAATTACATACTGCTTCATATAATCAGAAAAAGGCTTTCCTATGCGACGATGGTGGAGCTATTTTGGCCGGCTTTTTCCCAGCCGGCAGGGCTTTTCTCCTTATCGCTTCCCCGGCGCGATAGTTCATATCCCTTTTACTATCTTTATTCTGGTTTTTGGCATCCTGCTTTGCGCGGAATACCCCTGGCTCTGGCCTTTGATTCCGGTTTATCTGATTGTCGGTCTTTATCTGGGGCGTGATTTGGCAATAATGGCTCACTATAACCTTTTTATTACTCTGGTTGTAATTGCCGGCATAATATTCCTGCCTCTCAATGCTGACAGCTTAAAAAAGATTGCCGATAGTATAGCAGTGCCATTCTATGGCCTTAACTCATTTCTCATATCGGCCATTGTTATCGCCGGATTTTATTTTTATGTCCGTCACTGGGTCGTTTCAGAAACAGCGGAAGAAAAGGATGCCGAATTGAGAGCCGTCAGCCCTCTGCACTTTGCCGCGGAAAGAGGCAACATAAAACGCTGCCGGGCATTACTTGCCGCCAATCGCGATTTGAATCCAGGCAATCAGCCCGGTCTGACGCCGCTGCATATCGCCGCAGAGAACGGCAATATTCCGCTTGTCGGGCTGCTGCTGGAATACGGCGCCGATATTAATTTAAAGACGCGCGAGGATAAAATTGAAAGACTGCGCGACTGCACCCCGCTGCATTATGCAGCGGAACAAGGCAGGGAAAAGATGGTCGAGTTTCTTCTCCAGAGAGGCGCGGCGGTCAATGTCAGGACGTTCCATCAATATACGCCTTTGCATTACGCCGCGTTGCAAGGCAGCCTGAAAATAGCCCAAATGCTGGCAGAGGCAGGGGCGGATATCAGCGCTGTTGAAGTCGGTGGCTTTACGGCTTTGCAACTGGCGGAAAATTTCGAAAACAAAAAGGTAGCTGACTTTCTGCGGAAAATAAGATAATAAATTCATGATGGAGTTGTCTATGCATATATGGCAGAGCGAAAAAAAATGGATGTTCTTGCTGCTTTTAACACTTTTCAGCATCTCCGGTTGCGGTTCGATGATGGGGAGCTTGTCCGAGCCGCCGGATGCTCTTGTTAAAATCGAACTCAACGGTCCCTACGACGGAGATATTCCCGCAAGCTACAGAACACAGCTCAAAGGCGCAAGTTTCATGTCTGACTGGGCGATTCCTTATATCTTTATCAGTGTCGGAATGCACTTTGAGGCTCAGGGTGATGTGGGACGCGCCCTGCATTTTTTTGACAGGGCCATGACGGAGTTCCGCAAACAGAAAAACATTACGGGTGAAGGAACAGCCTTCAACCGCAAAGTGTTTGTGCTTTATGAATTCGGCAAGATTCAGGAAGCCTATAATGCCGTGAGAGAAGCGGAAAAGAACTGGCCGGCGGCTCCGCTCAGTGCTTTTGTTTTTCATAATTACGGGCATTATTATCTGATGAACGGCGATCATGAAAAGGCCAAAGAATATTTCCGTAAATCTTTTCAGGTCAACACAAATTACCGGGACGATTTCAATCTGTTGATGCTGAGACGTGATTCCGAACTGGAATACGGGATTGCCACCATCCTGGCCGATTATATTCCCGCCATGACGAAAAAATACAATCTGCTGGATTTTGATGAAAAATTTTATAGTTCAGTCCGCCGGAATGTGGATGAAGGAATTGCCAGCCTGCAGCAGGTAATTATCCTGAATAATGAAATCCGCAAGACCAGAGTCGGAAAATATACCCCGGAAATTGTCTTTCAGACGATGGAATCAAATGTTTACAACTTTCTTGGTTTGTCTTACGGCATCAAAGGCCGGTTTACGGAAGCCATGAAAAGCCTGGATACGTCCGCGCTGCTGGCTAAAAAGGCGGATTTCCGTGTCGGCGAAGTGGATAATCTTTTTTTCCGCAGCCTCGTTCATCTTCTGGAAAAGAATATCAATGACGGGCAGAAGGCTGCGCTGCGTCTCAATGAAATTACCGACAAGTATCATCTGCCCTTTTATCAGATTTCCGCCAAATTCATTCTTTCCCGCTATTATCTGGGGTTTGGCGACACCCCCAAAGCGATAAGCATGCTCAAGGATGCCATCGCCATTATGGAAAAACAGCGCGCATCTCTGGTAATTGATGTGCTCAAGGAAACCTATATGTTTAACCGGCAGATGCTCTATGACGCTCTGATTGAACTGCTGGCCAAGGAAGGTGATTACAAAGGGGCGTTTGAGGCGGCGGAAAGATCTAAAGCGAGAGTGTTGATTGATCTGCTGGAGGGAAAGGATATCGGCAGAACACCCACCGAAAAGCAATTGCTGACTGAAGATAACCGTCAGATAAACGAAATGGCGGATGGCTACAGGAGATTAATGGCTGCCTCTGCCTCAGGCTCTCTCGCGGTAAAAAGCGCTCTGGATAGAATTGAAAAGGCGGAAAACGCGCACCGCGCGGTTATTATAAAATTAAAAGAGCAAAATGAAGAGCTTTATTCCCTGATTTCGGTGGAACCGCTCGATGTTGATGATACCCGCAGAATGCTGGACAAAAATACGACACTGTTCAGTTATTATGTGACGGATAAAATCCTCTATATCTGGGCTGTGAATAATGATCGCGTCCATCTGGAAAGAATTAAAATAACGAAAGAAGAAATTGCCGACCTTGTTCTTTCTTTTAATGCTGCAATCGGGGCGAAAGAAAAGAATAAGACGGCAAGGCTTGCGGAAAAAATTTACGAAACATTTCTCAAGCCGGTAATTCCCTTTGTATCGGGAGACCGGCTGTGCTTTATACCGCATGGAGTTCTGCACTATTTGCCTTTTGCGGCCATGAAGTACAAGGGACAGTATCTTGTGGAAGGATTTTCTCTGTTTCAGCTGCCGGGCGCCGGTTTGTTGAAGTATGTAATGAAAAAGCAACCCACAGAAAGTTTAAATGTGCTGGCTTTCGGCAATCCCGATCTCGGCGATAAAAGACTGGATTTGCCTTTCGCGCAAGCCGAGGTGGAAAATATCAAAAAAATAATTCCTCAGGCAACGGTATTTATCAGAGCTGAGGCGACGAAAAATAAAGCAAAGGAAATGCTGCCGGATTATGATATCATCCATTTCGCCACGCACGGAATCTTTGCCGCAGAAGCTCCCATGAATTCGGGCTTGCTTTTGTCCTCACCGGCACTCACAGGGGAGATGCTGACCGCCGCCGAGATATTCCGGCTCCGGTTTAAAGGCCGTGCCGTTGTAATGAGCGCCTGTCAGACCGCTTTGGGGCTTTCTTCCACCGGGTCGGAGATAATGGGGCTTAACCGCTCATTTATCTACGCCGGCAGTCCTTCTGTTATGGGGACTCTCTGGAGTATTGACGATAAATCAACGGCGGTCCTGATGGGAAAATTCTACACCTCCCTGAAGAAAACAGAAGGTGTTGCCGATTCATTAAAAGAGGCGCAAACTGAAATGATCCGTCTAGGTTATGAACCTTATGACTGGGCGGGATTTGTCGTGACGGGGAGGCATTGAAGCTGCAACCGGAAGCCAGGAACGGAGGTTTGCAATGGAAAGAGAAGAAATAATAAATCTCCTCAATATTATTGAAGCGAAGATGATTGATAAGGTGACGCTGGGCTTTTCTCCGGAGGTTCTGGGCGTGCTGGACAACGTCGAATCCAGCAATTCGGAGATTGAGCTTCTCAAGGCGCGGATTGGCAATGAAATCCTCATGCGGGTGTTCAATGTCGCCAATTCGGCTTATTACGGCAGCCTGCGCAAAGGCAGCATCTATACTTTTTACGAAGTCGTAACACGCCTGGGAATGACTCATACCAAGGCGCTGATCATTATCCTGGCGTTGCAGATTCTGGCGCGCGATGACAGGGAAATAGAAGTAATTTTCGCGCGCAGCTTTGCGGCATCGGTCGTCGGCAAAGTGCTGGCGCAGCAATTCGGTCTGCGGGATGACATTGTGAAAAAGGTTGAGCTGGGCGCACTGTTTTCGGAGATAGGCAAAATGATTATTGTTCTTTATAAAAAACTGCATGCTCCTGATGACTATAGAATTAACGATGATTTTATCAGCAAATATCACCCCTATCTGGGTGAACGAATTGTGGAAAAATTCGCTCTGCCCGATTATTTAAAGCATATGATTTTTTCCGAAAACATCGTTATTGAAGAAAACTATATAACTATTTCCGGGATAACGCACATAGCGATTAACATTGTATCGTCGAGTTTCAGCAAACATCATGACCGGCTCTATATCGAAGCCATACCATCGCTCAACGGACGTGATGAATCAACGGCTCTGGACAAGATAATAGAAGATCAGTTCAACGCGGTGAATTTAGGTAAATACCTGCGGATAATCAGAAAAAGAGAAAGGTTGTTACCCGTTTATGATGGCAGACAAAAGAAGTAGCGCGGAATTGGAAAATTTACTGGTGACGGGAGGCTGCGGATTTATCGGCAGCAATTTTATCCGTCGTTTGCTGGAAGGCGCAGATTTTACTGGCCGGATTATCAATGTTGATAAGTTGACTTACGCGGGTAATCCGGAAAACCTGGCCGATATTGCTAAAAACTTTCCGCAGCGCTATGTTTTTCAGAAAGCGGACATTTGCGATGCCGCTTTAATGGAAAATATATTCCAAAAATATGAAGTTGATGCTGTCTGTCATTTTGCGGCGGAATCCCATGTTGATCGCTCCATCAAGAATCCGGAGAGCTTCATTCAGACAAATATTGTCGGTACGTTTAATCTGCTGGAAATAGCCAAAGCCCGCGCCGGACAATTCAAACTTTTCCATCATGTCAGTACCGATGAGGTTTACGGCAGTCTCGGCCCCACAGGTCTTTTCCTAGAAGATAATCCCTATCGTCCGAACAGCCCTTATTCCGCGTCAAAAGCCGCCTCCGACCATCTGGTGCGTGCCTATTACAAGACATTTGATTTGCCCGTGACCATTTCCAATTGTTCCAACAATTACGGCCCCTACCAGTTTCCGGAAAAACTGATTCCTCTTGTGATATTAAACGCGCTGGCCGGAAAATCACTACCGGTCTACGGCGACGGGAAAAACGTGCGCGACTGGCTTTATGTTACGGATCATTGCGATGCCATCTGGACTATTATGAATTGCGGCAAAAAAGGAGAGACTTACAATATTGGCGGCAATGCGGAAATGGAAAACATTAAAATAGTCGAGCTGATTTGCGATATCCTCGATGAGATATCTCCGGCAGGAAACGGCAATGCCCGACGGGAGCTGATTGCTTTCGTTAAAGACAGGCCCGGTCATGATCGCCGCTACGCCATTGATTTTACGAAACTGAGGCAGGAGCTGGGCTGGAAGCCGCAGGAATCTTTTTTAACCGGTCTGAAAAAAACTGTTCAATGGTACCTGAATCAGAAGAAATGGGTGGAAAATATTAAAACCGGCGCCTACCAGAAATGGATTGCCGATCAGTACGGAAACTGACGAAAAAAGTGAGCAGCGGTT
>JAKLDS010000033.1 GCA_022703375.1 Deltaproteobacteria bacterium
ATTGCCCCAGATGTTATTGGCGGAGGTTTTGCCGCGGCGGATTGTCGCCTCGTCAATGACATCATCATGAAACAGGGTGGCGGTGTGAATGAATTCCATAACTGCCGCCATGGGAAAGCGGTGCGCACCGCGATAGCCGCATAATCCGGCACAAATTAGCAGCAGCAGCGGACGAAATCTTTTGCCCCCGCTGTCAATCAAGTGATGGGCGATTTCGGGAATCAAGCGGACTTCCGAAAAAATTTCTTTATCCAGAGTTTCTTCAACTTTTTTCAGATCGTCTTTATAAATGGCAAAAACATCTTGAATCTGCATGATATTACCCTGTCATCCTGGAAGTTGCCTGCAATATAGGGGAAAGCCTTGCTGTTTGTCAAACAAGATTTATGATTAATCAATTCAATTAATGCTTTCCGCAAACAAATCATAATCATCGGCGGCGATAATTTTGCATTGAATAATAGAGCCTGCTCTGGCTTGCCCGGCTTTTACATAAGTCAGACCGTCAATTTCCGGGACCTGCCGGCGGCATCTTCCCATGAAATCATAATCGCTGCGGTCGCTTGGGGCCTCAATTAGAACTTCCTGACGGCTGCCGATTAAACGCTGATTGATTGTATGAGAAATTGTCGCCTGCTCGGTCATAATACTTTCGCGGCGGCGTTCTTTTTCGCGCTCGGCAATGCGCGACGGCAAAAGAGCCGCTTTTGTCCCCTCTTCCCGCGAATAGGTAAAGACTCCCAGATGGTCAAACTTTGTTTCTCTGACGAATTCCAGCAGCCGCTCAAATTTTTTCGGCGTTTCGCCGGGAAAGCCGACGATAATTGAGGTGCGTAACGCTATGTCAGGCATGATTTCACGCGCCTGAGCGATTATGCTTCTGATTTTGCTGCTCGTTACTTTGCGGTTCATTGCTTTTAAAATATCATCGTCAATATGCTGAATCGGCAAATCAATATAGCGGCAGATTTTTTTCTGGACAGCCATTGTTTCCAGAAGGTCAGGAGAAAAATGGGCGGGATGCGCATAAAGCAGCCGAATCCATTTGATGCTTTTTATACTGGCTATATCGCTCAACAGGCTAGACAATCCAGGGCGGCCCGGCAAATCCCGGCCATAAGCGGTCGTGTCCTGACCGGTGATGATGATTTCTTTTATTCCTCTGCCGGCAAGAATCTGGGCTTCGCGGATAATATCATCAGGTCTACGGCTGCGGGCTTTACCGCGAATTGCAGGAATAGCGCAATAGGTGCAGCAGTTGGAACAGCCGTCGGATATTTTCAAATAGGCGCTGCTTGTTTTAGCCGGCATAAACCGCGGTTGTCCGGCATGCATGAGAAAATCCGGTTTGGTAATGATAGCGGCGCGTTTTACTTTTTCCTTATCAAAGACGGCAAGATGACGGACGATATTGCCCACCTCGCCGACACCGACAAATAAATCAACTTCGGGTATCTCCGCCAGCAATTCCCTGCCGTAGCGTTGCGCCAGGCAGCCGGCGACAACAATACGAAAAGAGCGGCCGGATTTTCTCTTTTCTTCAACCAGGGCAAAAATCTCATCCAGCGCTTCTTCTTTGGCAGGGTTGATAAAAGCGCAGGTGTTGACGATTACTATGTCGGCTGAATCGCGGCTGTCCACCAACCGCATGCCCGATTGATTAATCAATCCGCCCATGACTTCCGAATCAACTAAATTTTTCGGGCAGCCCAGGCTGATAATATGTACTTTTTTCACCATATAATTTCACTTTCTGCGGCTAACTCTGTTGGCGGAGTCTGTCCCAATGAAAATCGGGATCGTCAGCTTCCTCATGGCTGAAATGTCAAGTTCCTTTAGGTCGTTTTGTCACTTTTTTCATAATATATTCCTACTCAATTATTTTCTTAAATACTTTTGCTAGAGCAAACATTCTGGTTGCTCCGAAACATTTTGGTATGTAGCGCAGGTCTTCAGAACAGCTGGTACTGCGCAGCTAAAGCTAAGCGCTACGTTGTGATGCCAAGCGAGACAATGGTCTGTTCAAAGATGTTCAGATGCAAGGCGTGCAAAAAATCGAACCGTGAGGCGTATATAGAGATACGTCGAGCGGTGCGTTTTGCAGCGCAACGCAGCAGATGGGCGTTTTTCAACAGACCCATTCTTCAATGAGGCAGCTTTCTGATTAACACCTTGCGCGGCTTGACGCCGTCGGAGGGCCCTACGATACCTTCGCGCTCCATCTGTTCAATCATGCGCGCGGCACGATTGTAACCGATTTTCATATAGCGCTGTACCAGAGAAATCGAGGCCTGCCCCAGTTCGCCGACCAGAGCTACGGCTTCATCATACTTTTCATCGTAATTTTCGTCTTCATGCTGTGCCTGGGCGGCTTCCCTTTCGTATTTTTCAATAGAGGCGTCGTAGGACGGCTTCGCCTGCATTTTCAGAAAATCAACAATACGGGTGATTTCTTTGTCGGAGACGTAAGCGCCGTGGATGCGCGAGAGTTTGGATGTTCCCGGCGGAATAAACAGCATATCGCCCGCGCCCAGCAGTTTTTCAGCGCCCGGCTGATCAATAATCGTCCGGGAATCAACTTTAGACGATACCTGAAAGGAAATGCGCGTCGGAAAATTGGCCTTAATCAAGCCGGTAATGACATCCACCGAAGGACGCTGAGTGGCGATTATCAGATGAATTCCCGCCGCTCTGGCCATCTGCGCGAGGCGGGTCAGTGATTCTTCCACATCACGCGATGCGACCATCATCAAGTCGGCCAGCTCGTCAATTACTACGATTATATAAGGAAGTCTGGTATGCCTTATCTTCTCTTCGGGTTTGGCTGTATCTGCCGGTAAATCAGCAATTTCCTCATCCGTCCCGGATTCCGCCACCCGTTCTTTTATCGCCGGTTTTTCCTTCATTTTTCTGGCGAGGGTGTCATTGTAAGAATCAATGCTCTTGACTCCCAGATCGCTGATAACGCGATAGCGCCTCTCCATTTCCTCAACCGTCCAGCGTAAAACCTGCGAGGCTTTTTTGGGATCAACAACGACCTGATGCATTAAATGCGGGATACCCTCGTAGGAAGAGAGTTCCAGTCTTTTCGGATCAACCATGAGAAATTTAACATCATCAGGATTGGCCTTGAACAGAATGCTGCAAATCATGGCGTTGAGAGCGACACTTTTGCCGGAGCCCGTTGTCCCGGCAATTAATAGGTGCGGCATCTTCGTCAAATCGGCTACGACCGGAGTGCCGACAAAATCAACGCCCAGGGCGATGGGCAGACGGGAGGGAGAATCGGAAAAGTGAACACTGTCAAGCACATCTTTCAAAAAAACATTTTCTCTTTTCACATTGGGTATTTCGATGCCGATTACTGATTTGCCGGGGATCGGTGCGATAATGCGGATGCTCTGTGCCATCAAGGCCAGTGCAAGATCGTCGGAAAGATTGGTAATTCTGTTTATTTTAACACCGGGCGCCGGTTCCAGTTCATACATGGTAATTACCGGGCCGGGCATTACTTCCGTTACCCGTCCTTCCACGCCGAAATCCGCCAGCTTTTTCTCCAGAATTCGCGAATTGGTTATCAAATGGTCCCGTTTGACGCGGGAATCCTTTTGCTGCGCTTCCTCCAGCAATGTTAAGGGCGGTAACTGGAAGGCGCTGTCTGATTTTGTTTTGGTAAATTCGAAATGAGTCTGTTCCACCTTCCGCGGTTTGATTTTTTTCGGCACCGGCGAAATTTCCTCGATGACCGGTTCAGTTTTGCTTTTTCTCCGGACGCTGTTTAAAATAAAATTATAAAAATCGGAAAACCTGCTGCGGCAAAAAAGCAGCAGGGCTTTTATGAATTCGGTACTCCGGCCGAAAGAACTTACCAGAGAAAGACCGGTAATCATGATTAAGGCGATTGCCAGAATAAGCAGAAGGATAATGTAAGTTCCGGCCACATTAAAAAAATTCAACAGCAACTTGACGATATGGAAACCGATAAAACCGCCGGCACGCATCTGTTCACCGTAAATGGTGATGCCGTTTCTGATGATGAGGGACAGGAAACCGGCAAAGGCAATTGTAAGCAATATGAAGTTGAAAAAATGACCGGCGTTGATTTTAAAATCAGGTTTCAAAAAATACTGAAAGGAACAAATGAACAGGGCCAGCGGCAGCAGGAATGAGCCGGCACCCAGCAGGCGAATCAGGGAATCGGCGGTGTAGGAGCCGAAATTGCCGATGAAATTATGAGTATTACGTCCCTCGCTGATGAAATGGGTAAATGACGGATCCAACGGATGATAGGAAATGAGGCACAGAGAAAGAAAAGCGCCCAGCGCGAGGCAGACAACACCTTTTATTTCCCTGATTCTTTTATTGTCGGTTTGTTTTTCATCCATTAATTAACAGGTTTAAACGCTGCTTCTTTCTCCACATCCTTAATGCCGGCGGCGGAAGCATCTTTCCAGGAATTGTAATTTCTGATGATTATATTTCTTACCTCCTCGATCAGTTCGTGGCGGTTTTCAATAGTGTATTTGTCTAAGTTTATCTGTTTGTCAATTATTAGTTTTACTTTACCGGGGGTTACCTTCAGGGAGCGTTTGGGCATAATATTTCCGCTGCCCACAATCGAAATAGGAACAACGGGTACTCCCGATTTGATAGCCAGGTGAAATGTTCCCTGTTTGAAGGCTTTAATTTCACCGTTGCGGCTTCTGGTGCCTTCGGGAAAAGTCATCACCGACTTTCCTTCGCGGATGCGCAGCGCCGCTTCTTCAATGCTCTGCAGCGCTCTTTCATGATTATGGCGGTCAATTTCAATGTAGCCGGCGCCTTTCATTGCCGCGCCAAAAATGGGAATATTGAATAATTCCTTCTTGGCAATCCAGCGGAATTGTCCCGGGACATGTCCCAGAACAATCAAAATATCAAAATCGCTCTGGTGATTCGCCATGAACACCTGTGGTTTGTTGCGGAGGATATTTTCCGCTCCTATTACTTCCACTCTTGTATTGGATATTAAAAGCAGCATCTTAGCCCACAGGCTGGCCACCTTGTGTATCCGGTTTTCGGAATTGGGAAAAAGGGAAAAAACGACGCTCCAAAAGGACATAAAGGCTGTTATGGCGACACCTAACGTAACTAATAACGCGGAGCGGATCATGGGCATTTTCTCTCTGGTATTATTCGGTACTGATTGAGTTTTTTACTCGATAATGCCTTTGAAGTCAATAATGAATTATGGAATGATCAGGAACAGGCCTTCGGAGCCGGCTAAACTGATTTTTGCGAGAAAATGTTTGACAAATTCCGCCCTTGATAATAATATTGCGCAACTTTTTCGACAAAGTGAGCGCTGGAGAGCGCTTTTTTATTTTTTACATTTCGATAAAGGAGGCAACTCTTTCAGGCGTGCAGAGAATTTTACCGAATAAAAGAGCATTGGAGATTATTGCCAATTTTTCCCGATCCGGAGTTCTTGTAGTTGGCGACGTCATGGTTGACCATTTTATCTGGGGAAAAGTTTCGCGCATTTCCCCGGAAGCTCCCGTGCCGGTGGTTGATGTTCAAAAGGACAGCATTATGCTGGGTGGTTGCGCCAATGTCTTAAACGGGATTTACGCAATGGGCGGAAAAGTCTATGTTGCCGGTGTCGTCGGGTCGGACAGCATGGGTAAACTGCTTATTGCCGAGTTAAAAAGCAGAAAAATAGAGACAGACGGCATAATAGTGCAAAAGGGGCGTCCGACAACACTGAAAACGAGAATTGTCGCTCACGGACAGCAAATGGTGCGTTTCGATAAGGAAAGCAGAAAGGCTATCAGCGCCGGTGAAACGAAAAAAATACTCGCTTATGTGAAATCACTACGTGATAAAGTCGGGGCTATTGTTATTTCTGATTACTCCAAAGGAGTTATTTCCCGCGAACTGGTTGAAGGTATAAAAAATATCGCCGCCGGGACAAAGATATTTATTTGTCTTGATCCCAAACAAAGCGATTTTTCGCTGTATTCGGGCGTGCATTTAATCACTCCCAATCATCACGAAGCGGCGCGCGCCGCCGGCCGTGAAATAAACGATGAGAATGATCTGCTGGCGGCAGGTAATATTATTCTGGATAAATATGGTTTTAACGCCCTGCTTGTTACCCGCGGCGAAGAAGGAATGAGCCTTTTCGAAAAAGAACGGAAAATCATCCATACTTTCTTTCCGGCACAGGCCAAGGAGGTCTATGATGTGACAGGTGCCGGCGATACTGTAATCGGCGTGATGGCGCTGAGCCTTGCTGCCAGGGCCGATATGAAAGAAGCGGCCTGTCTTGCCAATCATGCGGCAGGCATTGTAGTCGGGAAAGTTGGGACGGCAGCAGTTTCGCAGGATGAATTAAAGAAAGTTCTATGAGCAAACCGACTCCGGCTGAGCCGGTAAAGCTGATATTCAGTGTTTTTTCCGATGACTCAGCCAAAATTGATGAAACAATATCCGCTCTGGCTTTCTACTATGGTTTGCCTGATTTTATCAGCGCAGTAATGCCCTTTGATTATACCGATTATTATTGCCCGGAAATGGGCGCAGGGCTGGTCCGGCGTTTTATCAGCATGGAGAAACTAATCAGGCCGGAATCTCTGCCCGATATAAAAGAGGTGACCAACGGCATTGAGGACAAATCAGCTCACGCGGGAAAACGCTCGGTTAATATTGATCCCGGATATTTGTCGAAAGCGCACCTGATTCTGGCTACCGGCAAGGGTTACTCGCACCGTCCGTATTTGCGCGATGGCATTTATGCCGATTTGACTCTGATTTATCAGAATAAGAAATTTTGTGTTCTGCCCTGGACTTATCCTGATTATGCAAGTACAGCAGTTCAGGGAATGCTGGAAAAAATCAGGACGGGATATCTTCAGCAGTTAAAAGCGGATGTCCAATAAAATATTTTCACGAAGCAAGGTGTTTAGATGATTAAGAGTATGACAGGTTACGGGCGGGTGGAAGCTTCCGAACAGGGAAGAAACATTGCCGTGGAAGTAAAATCCGTCAATCACCGCTTTCTGGAGCTTTCGTTAAGAATTCCGCCGCCGCTCTTCCCGCTGGAGCTTGAGCTGCGAAAAAAAATCAGCGAAAACTTCAAACGCGGCAGAATAGAGGTATTCATCCGGGTGGAAAACGGCAACGGCAATACGGACGGAACGAATATTAACATGGAAAATGTCCGCAATTACTTCTGTGCGCTCCGGAAGATTAAAGAGGAATTCGGTTTGCTTGATGATGTCAGTCTGCAAATGCTCACCGGGTGCCGCGATATATTTTCCGCTCCGGCCGAGACTCAGTACCCGCCGGAATTGTTAAACAGGATATTAAGTACGCTGGACGAAGCTGTTTTGCTGATGACCAGGATGAGGTGCGATGAGGGATTGGCTCTCTATCAGGATATGAAGGGTCGCATCAAAACCATATGTGATGTGCTGGCGGAACTGCAGGGTCGTTCGCCGCAGGTTGTTGTTGAATATCAGAAACGGCTTACCGAAAGAATCAGGGAGTTGACCTCGGGTTGCGACCTCGATGAAAGCAGGCTTGTTCAGGAAGTGGCGTTGATGGCCGACCGCAGTGATATCACAGAAGAAATAGTGCGTCTGCACAGCCATCTCAATCAGTTTACGGAATTGCTGGAAAGCGATGAAGCCATGGGCAAAAAAATAGATTTTCTGCTGCAGGAGATGAACAGGGAAGTCAACACCATCGGGTCGAAGAGTAATGATATGGAGATTGCGCGTTACGTTATCGAACTGAAAAGTGAATTCAGCAAATTACGTGAGCAGGCACAGAATATTGAATAAAATGACCAGAGGATTATTCATAGTTGTTTCCGCTCCGTCCGGAGCAGGGAAAACAAGCATTTGCCGGGAATTTTTGCGGGCCTGTCCGCAGGTCAATTTTTCCGTTTCTTATACGACGAGAAAACCGCGTTCCATTGAGGTTGAAGGCAAAGATTACTTCTTTGTTTCCCGGGAAGAATTTCAAAGGCGGGTTGCGGAAAATGCTTTTATCGAGTGGACAGAAAATTATGGCAATTATTACGGAACATCTGTAAAAGTAGTTGAAGAGACCCTGGCTTTGGGCAATGATTTGCTGCTGGATGTCGAACCGGGCGGCGCCAGAAATCTGAAAAAAAGCGTAAAAGGCGGTGTTTTTGTTTTTATTCTGCCACCGTCGAAAGAAGATCTGTTGAACAGACTGAGAAAACGCGGCTGCGAAACCGAAAACGATATCAGCAGGAGGCTGGCCCGCGCCGAAGAAGAACTTAAAGAAGTTTCATGGTATGATTATATTATTTTCAACAGTGAACTGGCAACTGCCGCCGAACAGCTGAAATCCATCTATCTGGCGGAAAAATGCCGGCGCACGAGACTTGCCGGTAAAATAAAGCAATTTATGAAAAATAATTAATTGATAATATTTCAGGGAGGTTTTAAGAAATGGCAAGAGTTACGGTAGAAGATTCATTAAAGGTCGCTAAAACCCGTTTCGGTCTGGTCATGCTGGCATCACAGAGAGCGCGTCAGTTGTTAAAAGGATCGGCGCCGCTGCTGGAGAGCAAGAACAGGGAAATAGTGGTAGCGCTCAGGGAGATTGCGGAAGGCAAGGTGTTCTACGCCAAACCTGAGTATCTCAAAGGATCAAAAGAAGATTTTAAACCAATTCCGGACAGCACAGAATTTATCGGTGATGAAGAATATCTCGAATAATCAGGCCATCAGTAAATTAATCTTTGCCCTGGACGCCAAAAGCTATGAAGATGCCCTGGAACTGGTGGAGCTTCTGTCGGGAAGCGTCGGTATGTTCAAAGTCGGCAAAGAACTGTTCACTGCGGCAGGCCCCCGCATAGTGGAGCGCATCAAGGAAAAAGACCAGCGGGTTTTTCTTGATTTGAAGTTTCATGATATTCCCAACACGGTTGCGCGTGCCGCCGAAGCCGCGATGCGGATGGGTGTTGATATGTTCAATATTCACGCCGCTGGCGGCAGTAAGATGATCAGGGAAACAATGCAAGCCGTGGAAAACTATTCGGTTAAAACAAATATTTGCCGGCCGATAGTATTGGCAGTTACTGTTTTGACTAGTTTGAATGATGAAGATTTGAAAGAAATCGGTTATACAAAAACCACCAAAGAACTGGTTAATCAGCTGGCGGGTCTGGCAAAAGCAGCCGGAGCTTCCGGAGCTGTAGCCTCCGCTCAGGATATCGCCGCAGTGAGGAGTGTTGCAGGCAATGATTTTGTTATCGTAACGCCGGGCATTCGCGGTTTAAACAATGCGGCTAAAGATGATCAAAAAAGAACAATGAGCGCTTTTTCCGCCATAAAGGCGGGGGCAGATTACATTGTGGTAGGCAGGCCCATCCGCGAGGCCTCTGATCCGCTGGCTGCCTGCCGGCAGATAGCCGATGAAATCAAAGATGGCTTGGCGGCCAGATAAAACATGCCGCGATGGTTTGAACATGGAGGCAATATACGGCATCAATCCGGTGAAGGAAGCTCTGCGCCGAGAAGATGAAGGCTTCTCGAAGATTATCGTGGCGGCCGGACGCAATATGTCAGCGCTGCAGGAAATTATTGCCGCGGCTGAAAAAAAGAAAATTCCCGTTGAATTCCACCCCAAAAACTATTTGAATGAAATAACCGGTTTTTCCAATCACCAGGGCATTGTCGCTTTACGCCGGCCCTTTATCTATTCCGAGCTGGATGTCTTAATCAACAACCGCCGCCAACCATTTCAGCATGATTTTATCATAACCCTGGACAGCGTAATGGACCCGCAAAACCTGGGGGCGATAATTCGAACGGCGCATTGCCTGGGGGCCAACGGCATAGTTATCCCGGTGGACAGAGCGGCGCCGGTTACACCGGCGGTGATTAAAGCATCGGCCGGCAGCGCTCAGCAGATACCCGTGGCGCGGGTGGTTAATCTGTCCCAGACCATTGACTTTTTTAAAGAAGCGGGCTTCTGGATCTATGGAGCGGAAGCGCGGACCGGGGAATATGTGGAAAAGCTGGATTTCAACTGTAATGTTGTTTTAGTCATGGGCGGAGAAGCCAGGGGCATGAGGCCGCTGGTCAGGAAAAAATGTGATTATCTCATATCCATACCGATTGCGGGAGATTTTGATTCTCTGAATGTGGCGGTTGCCGCCGGAATTATTCAGTATGAAATATTCCGTCACCGCAGTAAGAAATAATATATATTAAAAAATTTCATCCTCGATCTAAATTATGTATTTAAGTGATTGAATTTACATAAAAGATAGTTTATGATAAAAACAATAACTGACATTATCCCCTAAAAGAAAGGACATAACGTCATGCCGGTTTTTCTCTGGGAAGGTGTAACAAAAAAAGATGAAGTAAAAAAGGGTGAGGTGGAAGCTACTGATGAGGTTGCCGCCCGCGGATTACTGCGTAAACAGGGTTTCAAATCACTGGAAGTTAAATTAAAGCCAAAAGATTTAATGGAGTATCTGCCTTTTTTACAAGGGGGAGTCAAAGAAAAAGAAGTCGTTATTTTCTGCAGGATTTTTTCCACCATGATTAACGCCGGCCTGCCGCTTATTCAATGTCTCGATATTCTGGCCACCCAGGAGCAAAATAAGTCTTTTGCGAAAATTATCAAGATCATCAAAGAAGATATCGAGGGAGGTACAAGCCTGACCGATGCTTTAAAAAAGCATCCCAAGCTATTTGATGAATTGTTTGTCAACCTTATTGCCGCCGGCGAAGCAGGCGGTATTCTGGACGTTATTTTAGGGCGCCTCTCCGCTTACATGGAAAAGGCAATGAAATTAAAAGCAAAGGTAAAAGGGGCCATGACTTATCCCGCGGCTGTTCTGGTAATCTCTGTAGGCGTAGTCGCCGTGCTGCTCTTGAAAGTTATTCCCGTTTTTAAAAAAATGTTCGAAGGCATGGGCGGTGAACTGCCCGGGCCAACACAGTTTCTGGTGGATGCCAGTGAAATGGCGCAGCAGTATTTTGTGTATGTGGTAATAGCAATGGCGGTAGTGATTTTTATTATCCGCAAGTTTCTCAGCACGGAGAAGGGGCGGTGGTTATTTGATTCCACGGCCTTGAAGGCTCCCATATTCGGCCCGCTTTTGAAGAAAGTCGCCGTTGCCAAATTCTCCCGGACGCTGGCGACGATGATGAGTTCCGGAGTTCCAATCATGGAAGGATTGGCGATTGTCAGTAAAACTGCCGGCAATATGGTGGTGGAATCAGCTTTGGTAAAAACCAGGCAAAGCATCAGTGAAGGACGCAGTATTTCCGAGCCTCTGTTGGAGACCAATATCTTTCCTCCGATGGTTGTGCAGATGATCGCCGTCGGCGAAGCTACAGGCGCCCTTGATCAAATGCTCAATAAAATAGCAGATTTCTATGATGATGAAGTTGATGCGGCGGTGGAGGCGATGACGGCTCTTCTGGAGCCGGTAATGATGGTTTTTCTGGGCGGCATAGTCGGCGGTATGATTATCGCGATGTATTTGCCGATATTTAAAATGGCCTCAGTTGTTGGTTGAGATGACGCAGGGGAGTCAGCATAAAGAAATGGTCGGGATGGCGCGATTTGAACGCGCGACTCCTGCGTCCCGAACGCAGTGCCCTACCAAGCTGGGCCACATCCCGACACGGCGCGCACCATATAAAATAAATTGATAAATGTCCACATCTTTTTACTTGATTTCAATAGAATTATTTTCAGCTTAGGAGAATGCTGCCATGAAAAATAAAACGATAATTGTCTCCGGGCTGCTTCTGGCAGCTCTGCTGCTGGCGCCGCAGGTTAATTCACCGGCCTGGGCATCGGAAAAAATTGCTGATTTTATTCTCAAGGTAAATCCCGGTTCCCCGGCGGCAGCCATTCCGGAAGATTTTATCCGCTCGGGCAGTGATGATGACTATGGCTTCGCCTTTGAAGGTTATATTGACGGATTTAAAATAATCTGCCGGGCAAAAAACGGCAAGGTCAAATCTGTGCATGCGCAAAAGCAGTTTAATACCGCTGATTTAAGCGCCGAACATACATACTATAATATCCTGGGAATTGTATTGAACAAACTGATGAAAAAATTCTCCGGAACCCTTGTAAAGGAAAAAGGCAGAGGGGAAAGCACCGATAAAGTACCTTATGATTTTGGTGAATACTGCTACTACACAGCGCTTAAAGGTGAAGGAAAAACTATTAAATCCAGGGAATTCAATCTGGGCTTCTGGTATGATCTGGGCATCTGGAAGCGGTGCGACAACGACAAGTATAACAGTTCCAGTCCGGCTTCAGTAATAATTGAGTTTAAACCGGCAAATTAGGCGCGATCAACAGACTAATATTTTAATATTTTAATTTAGATATTAATATTCGGCCGGACAGGTCTTTTTTTATTCATTTTAACTTCTTTATTACCCTTGACAGTCAAAATCTATTTAAGTATATTTTAAAATATGGTGATTGAAATACAGATATTAAAGTATTGTATCTGCCATACCAAGGGGTTGTTATAAGTTAAAAAAATTCAATTGATTGTTGGCAACGGGTGTCTTCCATGAAAAAAATCATTATTTTCCTTACTGTTATTCTTTTCGTGTTTTCTGCTTCGGCGCTATTTGCCCAGAATAAAGTTCGCGCCAAAGGTATGGCCACAATTCAGAAAAACCTTGTGGATATTGCGCGCAGCAAAGCCCTTGATGAGGCACAGCGCAACGCTGTCGAAAAGGCCGCCGGAGTTATGATAACCGGCACTACCCTGGTGGAAAATTATCAGGTGAAAATGGACAGAATTCTGGCCGAATCAAAAGGTTTTATCAATTCGTACAACATAACATCCGAGAATAAATCCGGCGGTAACTATGAAGTAGAAATTGAAGCGGATGTCAGCGTCGGCAGGTTGCGTGACAAAATGATGGCGATAAATCTAATCATGGCGCGCAAATCAAAACCCCGCATTATGTTGCTTTTTAAAGACAGGCCGGCCAGGTATGCTGTTGCCGAAGCGGCCATGATTAAATATTTTAAGGCCAATAATTTTAAACTGGTTGATGCGGAAATAATCAAAAAAAATAAGGATTATGAACGTCTGCAGGACGAAGCGGAAAAAAAGGCTATTTCCGGCATTGCACACCGCTATGGCGCTGAAGTAATCATCGTCGGTTCTGTGGAAGCAATCAGTAATTCTTACAACATCAACAATATCGAAATTAATAACAACAAAGTTGTTGTCGCCGGCAAGGTAATTAACGGCGACACAGGTGAAATAGTTACCACGGCTTCTGAAACAAAGTCGGCCCCCGGAATGAAGGGTGATTTTAAAGCATTGACTGAAGATGTCGCCACTAAAGTCGCCAGAAAACTTGTAGATGATGTTCTGGAAACCTGGTCGAGTGAATTAACCAATACGACGAGCGTTAAATTAATTATATCCGGCCTTGCTTCTTTGTCCGATTTGCAGCATTTCAAAACTGCATTATCGGAAGAGGTCAAGGGGTTCAAAGGGCTTAATCAGCGTTATTATTCCAAAGGCAAAGCTGAATTTGACCTGGAAATAAAAGGTGACACGCAGGCTGTGGCGCACGATGTTGAACAAATAACCATCAATAATAAAAAAATAAAAGTAACGGAAACGAGCCAGAACAGAGTTGAAGTGGTAGTTGTCCATTAATGTTGCAAAACATCAGATATAATTTATCGGGAGGATAAAATGAAAAGCGGAAAATTGCATGTGATGATAGTGTCGATAATAATCCTTCTTTTTCTTGCAGCCTGTGTTTCTAATGAAAGTTTCAAGCAGGGAGAGGATTTTGCCAAGGACAATCGCTGGGAAGAAGCGATTGCCTATTTTCAGAAAGCGGTGAGTGAGGAGCCGGACAATCAGGAATATAAAGATGTTCTCCAAAACGCGAAACGGGAAGCGGCCAAAGTGCGTCTGAATAAGGCCAAACAATCTCTTCCCGCCGCCGAGGGAAATCTTTTTCTGCTGGAGAAACTGGCTAAAGACGGCGCCGCGATAGCGGCCATGAATCCGGAGAGCGCTGATGTCAAAGCATTCAACGCCTCTCTTAAACAGAAAATAAGCAGCCTGAATGCCACGCTGAAAAATTTATATCAGCAGGCCGAAGCAGATATCCAGAAGGAAGACTGGGTTGCCGCGTTGAATAAACTCAATGCAGTTAATAAAATATTCCCCAATTATGAAGATACGGGCAACAGATTAAGAAAAGTCCAGCAGGATGGCGCCAGGTCTCTTTATCAGCAGGGTATTACGTTAGGCAAGCAGGAAGAGTGGAAAATGTCTGCCGAGTCCTTTAAGGCGGCCAGGGATATTAATCCCGGTTATCTCGATGTTTCCAGACAGTATGATGAAGCCAAAAAGAAAGACAGCTTGAATTATTATCTGGCGGAAGCAGTCAAAGCGGAAAAAGCTGCCCAGTGGGAACGGGCTTTATTCCTTTATGAAAAAGCACAGGATTATCCTGCAGTTGACGGCAATGTCGGCAAAAAAATTGATGATTTGAAAATTAAAACCGGACAGATTAATTTTGATGAATCCATCAAATACCTGAAATTGGGTAAACTCCATAATGCCGTGATGAAACTGGAAAAAGCACTGAATGTCCTGCCTTCATTAAAAACCGAATTCGCCTATAAAGATCACGCAACACAACTTTGCGATGCCCTGATGAAAAGATCCGAAAAACTTATTGAAAAGGAATTGTGGGGAAACGCGCTGTACTGGTTGCAGAAAACGGAAAAGCTGATTCCCGGCTATCCCGATTTATTCCAGAGAATGATCGAGGTCAAAGACAGCATCAACAAGCGCATTCGAAAATCAATCGCGGTTTTTGATTTCGGTTCACCCAGCAGCGAAAAAGATGCAGGAAAAATAGCGGCCAATAAATTAATTGCTTATTTGCATAAAAATGCCAGCGGCGATTTGCGGATAATTGAAAGGGAAAATCTGCAATCGATTTTACGTGAAATGCAGTTAAGTCAGACAGGTCTGGTTGATATAAAGACAGCCCAGAGCGTGGGTAAGATGCGCGGCATTGACACTTTCATTATGGGGGATGTGCTGCTTTTTTCGGCAAAACGTTCGGATAATAAAAGCATTAATCAGGTGCGGGTGCTGGTTAATGAAGAAGACATCCGCAATCCGGAGTTCTCCGACTGGCTGTTGCTCAATCCGCGGCCTTCGGAAAACGAACTGAAAAACGCTCCGCCCCGGATGATTAAGAAAAAGAATTATCAGCTCTTGTCTTATAATACCGGCGTGGCCAAGATAAGTTCTTTGCTGGAAATATCCTTCAAACTGGTTGATACCAATACCGGCGAGAATATTTTTGCCAACACGGTATCCGGCAGATTAATTAAGGAAGACAAATACCAGGATGGTTTGCCTATTGCCAACATTACTCAGGATCCGCTGGAATTACCGACGGAGATAGAAGTGCTTGATGAAATTACCAACGAAAAGGTTTCCGAAATGGGAAGAGACGTTCTCAAACACTTCCAAAGCCTGGAGGTGGAGTATTTCAATCAGGCGCAGGCCCAGCAGAAAAGGCGTAATTATGACATGGCGGTGGAAAAATACACTGACGCCATGTACGATGAAAAATTAAAGGGCATCTCAACTCCGATATCGCAGAAGTCTTCTGAAACAATAGAAAAATTAATGGAGAATAAGTAGGTTTAACAGACGAAACATCATTGCAATTTAAAAAGACCGCTTTCCGCTGCAGTAACGCGGGAAGCGGTGATTTATCCCGGAGACGGAAAATGCTGAGAAAAATTATATTAACGTTTTGCCTGTCCCTGATTTTGATTATTGATGCGGGAACCGTTTCCGCTGCTGAATATAAACTGTCTGTTTTTAATTTCGTCACAAGAAACCTCGAGTCGTCGGGACTGGGGACGACGGTGACAAATTCATTAATCAGCACGCTGAAAACAGAGCCCTCGATTTCTCTGCTTGATCGCAAGGACTTGGAAACCTTTTTAAGTCTCAATGATCTTCAGCAAAACGATCAACTGGATAATGTTGTTAATATCGGTACCCGCCTCGGCCTGGATTTTATTATTGTCGGCTCTGTGGAAAAAAGGGGTTCGGCCATCAACGTTAATTGCAGCATGTATCAGATTGAAAGGAAGAAAGAAGTCTATAATACGAGAGTAAGGGCAATGGGCGAGGCGGCCCTGTCGCCGGAAATCGCCAAACTTGGCTCTGCGATAATTGCTGTTTTAAATAAAGAGGGAGTTGCCGGAGCCGACACCGGAAGAGATAAATCGGCAAATTCAACACCGGTTAATTTTCAGAAGATACCGGGTAACAAAAAAATCACCTTGCGCTGGCAGGATTCACCGGGATTCAAAGCGGCCGGCTTTGAAGTTTACCGTGCACTCAATAAAAACGGACCATTTGCCATGATCGGGCAGACCGACAGGGCGGAATACGTTGATCAGGATGTCGAAAATAATACGGTATACTTTTATAAAGTTCGTGCTTTTGATAAACTGAGCAGGCAGGGTGAGTTTACCGAAGTGCTTTCCGCCAGTCCGGATTTTGCACCCAATCCTCCGATAATTTTTAAAACGGAAGGCCGCGCCAGAAGCGTTTTAATTGTCTGGGTTCCTAGCCCCTCCAAGAGTATGGATAATTCGGCTCTCGCCGGATATAAGGTTTACCGTTCCAAGACGGAAGACGGCATCTATCAGGAAATATCAAGGCTCGCAGTGCGCGATTTGTCCGGCAACGGCGACGGCAAAATATATTACCGGGATAAAGAACTAACTGATGGCACGACATTTTTTTACCGTGTTGTCGCGTTCAATGAAAAAAATATTGAAAGTGAGCTTTGTCATCCGGTTAAAGGAGCGACTCTGCCGGTAATTAAGGCAGTCGGTGTCCAAAATGATTTAATTCGTGAAGTCATCTTAAAGTGGGCAGGCGTTCAATCGCCTTTTGTTGCCGGTTACAACATCTATCGCAGCCTGAAAAAGGACGGCGGTTTTGCGCGGATCAAGAAAATAAACGCTGCTGAGGTTACGGAGAATTTCAGCTATTCCGATCTGGACGGTCTGGGAGATAAGACAAACTATTATTATTACGTGACGCTGGAAGATGATTTGGGTATTGAAACCGGCCCGTCCCCGGTAAGCATGGCGGTTACGCGGGGAATTCCGCCGCCGCCGGAAAAGTTTGCCGCCCGCGGCGGTCTGGTCAAAAAGATTGAACTAACCTGGATGGCAGCCAAGCAGGAAGAGGTACTGGGGTATAACATTTACTGGTCGCCGGACAAAAAAGAAAAATATGTTTTACTTAAAAAAATAAGCGGCAGGGAAAATAACACCTATCTGGACGATTCCCGCGGTTACAATAAACTGGAAGATAATAAAACTTATTATTATCTTTTGACCGCTTACAATAAAGTGGATGCCGAGAGTATTCAGGCCGAGGCCAGCGCCACAACAAAACCGCGGCCGCAGAAACCTGCCGGCCTTAAGGGAATATCCCTGCAGGTAAAAGAGGTTCCGCTGGAATGGCAGGCCAATCCGGAAAAAGACATCAGTGTTTATTATATCTATCGTTCCGGAAGTGCAAAGGATGATTTTGACTATATTGCCAAAGCGGAAAAGGCCGCTTATATTGATAAAAATTTAAAAGATGGCTTTACCTACCGCTATCGCATTCAGGCGGAAGATAAAGACGGTTTGCTGAGTGATTATTCGGAAATAATATCAGTAAAAACCAAACCCAGACCCAGTTCCCCGCAGTCTGTAGCAGGAAGATATGAAGGAGGCAAAGCAATGCTTTCCTGGGCTGCCAATAAGGAATCTGATATTGATCATTACATTGTCTATGAAAAAGGTTTCATGTCGGCTGATAAAATTGCCGAAGTAAAAACAACTTCGTATGATGACGTGACAATAGCCAAAGGAAAAAATAAAACATATATTATAACGGCGGTTGATAAAAGCGGCCTGGAGAGTGAAAAAAGCGAAGAAATAACTGTATCGGCAAAATAGATACCGCAGAATATGAGAAAATAAATGGAGGCATCCCATGCGAACTTGTTCTAAAATTCTGGCGCTGGCGGCTCTTTTACCGCTAATGATTTCATTGCAGAGCTGTCTTGTAGCAACGGATTCGACAATCATTACTCCGGAAATAAGATCCTTGTATGAGGGAGATTATAAAGTTGATCCTTATATGACGGACAATATCCCGAAATCAGTTGCGGTTATGCCTTTCGTTGATTTATCCGACAGCAAGGAAGGTTTTGACACCATGCGACGCGGCTTTTACAATCATTTCAGCTCTCTGCCGTTCAAGGATATGGAACTTTACCGTATTGATGAGACATTGAGAAAAGCCGGTCTGACTGATGCTAAAGTAATCAGTAAAACGCCGCCGCAGGAATTGGGAAGGATTCTCGGTGTGGATGCAGTTGTTTTCGGCGAAATATCAAACTTTGATAAATTATTTGCCGTCATTTATTCACAGGTTTCCGTAGGGGCGGAAATCAAGATGTACGATACTAAAACAGGACATTTTCTCTGGAGCGGCAAACATACCGTACGCAAACATGAGGGCGGTATTTCCACCAATCCCGTCGGTCTTATTGCCACCGTTATTGCCACTGCCATGAATGTGCGCGATGTTCAACTGCTGCGTGCCAATGATGACCTTTTCCGGGACATGGTCAAGACGATTCCCGTGCCGACTCTTGCGGAGGCCTTGCGGCCGCCGGTCATAAAACTGCTGACTCAGGATTCCAAGGGAATGCCGAAAAAAGCAGGAGACGAAATCAAAGTAGTTATTCAGGGCACTCCCAAAATGCGCGCCTATTTCGATATCGGTGATTACAGGAAAAATATTGATATGCAGGAAGTGGAACCGGGCGGATACTACGGTGTTTACAAAGTCCTGCCGGGAGACAATATTGAAAAAGCAATCGTCACCGGTTATCTGCGCGATGATTCCGGCAATGTGGGACAGTGGGTGGATGCCGTAAGTTCGGTTACCCTGCTGACTACACCGCCGCCACAGCCGAAAAAATTGTCGGCAGTCGGGCGCAATATGCTGGTGATGTTAAATTGGGATAAATCGGCGGCAAAATATCTGGCCGGTTACAGGGTGTACCGTTCGAACACCCCCATCAGCGGTTATGTGGAAATTGCCAAAACGGAATTGACTGAATACCGTGATGCGGCCGCCGGTATGGTTAATTCTCAGAAATATTATTATGGAGTTTCCGCTTACGATATCGCCGGCAATGAAAGTGAAAAGACTCAGATTACGGGAATGCCTATCGCGCCCGGGCCGACCGCCGTTTCCGGAGCGATTGAAGCGGATACAATCTGGTATTCCGGAGCCAGCCCCTACATAATTGAGAAAGATGTTATTGTAAGAGACAAGGCTCTGCTGACGATTGAACCGGGAACGGAAATCAAATCCAAAGGTGGCGCGCTGATTATCGAAGGACGGATAAACGCCGAGGGTGATAATGATCATATCATCAGCTTTGATTCCCTGGAAGAAGGCAAACTCTGGACGGGTATCAGGTTTGCCAACGTCAAAAACAAAGAAAATATAATCAAATTTGTCCGCATTAAAAATGCGGGAACAGCCGTTAATTGCCAGGCTTCTTCGCCGCAAATTGCCATGTCGGAATTTACGGAAAACAAGGAAGCCCTGAAAATTCAGGGGGCTTTTTCCAAGCCGTCCGTGATAAAAAATTCATTTTATAAAAACAAAGGAGTTGCCATTACGGTAATTGACGGGGCAGCGCCGGTGATTAAGGAAAATTCCCTGCAGGATAATGAAAATTCAGGATTACTGGTGCAATCGGCGGCGCCGGAATTTATTCAGAACATTGTGGCGCGCAACAGCAACAACGGCATTGTCGTAAAAGGCGCCGGTGTCAACATCAGGCAGAATAATATCATTGACAACAAACCTTATAATATTCTGGGCAACATGACCGGAACTTCCGTCCTGGCCCGCGATAACTGGTGGGGCAGCGCCAAAATACTGGAAGTTCTTGCCGGAATTCAAGGCAGGGTTGATATCGGCTCTGTTCTCGATGCCGCTTATCCTCAGGGCAAATCCGTGACGATTACTGTGCAGGGCAGGAAACTGGGCGGAGACATCAAGGCTGATTCTTACCTGGTGTTATCCAACAGTCCCTACCGGGTGACGAAAGACGTAGTTATTGACAATGGGGCGACACTTTATATTGAACCTGGCGTGGTTATTGAATTTGAGCAGAAGACGTCTCTCGTTACACAGGATGGCGGTATTATCGCCCGCGGGACAAAGGAAAATCCCATCACCTTTACGGCCGCGGCTTCCTCCCCGACTTCCGGTTTTTATAACTCCGCTGTGAAAATAGCCAGGCAGACAAAAGTAAACAGTTCCTTTGCTTACTGTATTGTAAAATACGCCACAACCGCCTTTGATATTTACACCGGTTCGCCGGAAATTTCCTATTGTCAGATAATTTATTCAGCACAGAATGCTGTTTTCTGCCGCAATGATGCGACACCGGCGCTGTTTTACAACACTTTCGCCGACAATCATGGGGAAGGTGCGATTAAATGTGTAGGCATGGCGAATCCCAAAATAAATAATAATAATTTTACCGGAAACACCGTGGCGATTCAGAGTTTCTCATCAATATTTATTGATGCGCGCAATAACTGGTGGGGGGCTAATCCGCCGGATCAAAACCTGATTTGGGGAGAAAATATTAATATTAAACCCTGGCTGATTAAAGAAGAAATAAAGGCTTTTAAGAAGTGATTCCGAGCTATTTAATTTGTTGCAACATAAACAGGATTTTGCTATTTTCAGTGCGCAGTGCAGATAAGTTTAAATTGTTTTCCCGGACAGGCAGTCCCGGAAAACTATAAAGGAGGATAGTATGAAGTCAAGATTTGTGTCCGTAATAGTAATTATCGGAATAATGCTCCTTTTTACGGGAGCAGCCATTGGTCAGGATAAAATAAGCATGTCCGAATGGACGGAAAAAATCGGCCAGGGCGCAGTTAACTGGTCGGCAGGCTATATTGAAGCCGTCGGCATCGGAGCTCCGCCGGACAGATCAATCGGCAAAGCCAACGCCAGGCCGATGGCGATGCGCGCCGCTAAAGTAGATGCTTATCGCAATTTACTGGAAGTAACAAAAGGTGTGCGCGTAGATTCGACAACAACAATAAAAGATTTTACGGTGGAAAGTGATGTTATCAATACGCAGGTTGACGGTCTGGTAAAAGGAGCTGTTGTTACGGATACTCAGTATATGTCGGACGGCACTGTGGAAGTTACGGTCAGGATGCCTCTTTACGGAAATCTTTCCCAGGTGGTAGTTCCCCTGTCTATTGAAAAACGCAAGGATTTGCGACCGCCGGAAGCAAAGCCGGCAGCGCCGGCAGCTCCCGGAGTAACATATACCGGTATGGTAATTGATGCCCGCGGTATTCAGGCGCGTCCGGCAATGTCGCCGCGGATTTTTGATGAAGACGGTAAGGAAGTATATGGCTCGGCCAATGTAGACCGAGAATATGCCGTGCAGCAGGGAATGAGCGGTTATGCCCGAGATCTGACCGCCGCGCAGAGCAATCAGCGCGTCACCAACAATCCTGTGACCATCAAAGCGTTAAAAACAAGCGGCGCCGGTAAAGCGGATTTGATTATCAGCAACGCCGATGCGCAGGCAATCAAAGCTTCTGCGGAAAATGCGACATTCATGAAAAAATGCCGCGTAATGATTGTTCTGGACTAACTCGCCGATATGAGCTTGACTTTATAGCCGCAGTCACTGAACAATGTAGTGACTGCGGCTTTTTATATACCAGTTCGCTTTCTTCGGCTAACTTTGCCCCGTTTAAGCGGGACAGTTTAACTAACGAATTTCAGAGCACTGCGTTCCTGAAATTCGAGTTTCACTGTTGGCAGCGTCGTCGGCGTCCTCAACGTATTAATAATACGCCTGCGGCGCCTCCTCCTTGCCACAGCTAGCGCAGGATAGTTCGAGTTACCAATTTTAATTCGATACACTCTTAAAATTGGACTCTCACTATCGCCTCGTTATCCTGTGAAATCGAACTAGTATAATTATAAAAGAAGTAATATAAATATAGGATCCGTTTAACAAAAAGTCGGATTATTTTTACGATCAAGGTGTATGCCGGTGTGGTTAAAAAGAAACGCGAGAATTTGTTGAGAGGAAATAAAATTGTCCGGTCGCATTGTTGTTTTATCAGAAAATATCGCCAATAAAATAGCTGCGGGCGAAGTAGTGGAGAGGCCAGCTTCCATTGTCAAGGAACTGCTGGAGAATTCCATTGATGCCGGAGCTGATGATATCGCCGTTGAGCTGGCCGGCGGCGGGCAATCAATTAAAATAATTGACAATGGCGCCGGTATGGAAAGGGAAGATGTTCCGCTGGCATTTGCGCGGCATGCCACCAGTAAAATCTATCAGTTTGAAGATATTTACGCCGTTTCTTCTTTCGGTTTTCGCGGTGAAGCCCTGCCCAGCATTGCCTCGGTGGCCAGGGTGGAAATACTGACCCGCCGCCGTGATGATTTGGCCGGAACTAAAGCGGTAGTGGAAGGAGGGCGCGTCCGCGAGATATCTCCCGCCGGCTGTCCTGCCGGGACGCAAATTACAGTCACTGATATTTTTGCCAATGTGCCGGCGCGCCGAAAATTTCTGAAAACAGACGTCACGGAGCAGTCGCTTTGTCTTGATGCAATAACGAGGCTGGCGCTCGCCCATACGAATATCCGTTTTACCGCCAAAGTCAACGGCCGCGTGTCGTTCTCTTTTCCCGCCGCCACCTGTTTAGCGGAAAGAATTAATCTTGTCATGGGAGCTGATTTTACCGCCAACAGCTTTTCTTTCGCGGCAAAAGAAGATAAAATAAATCTGACCGGCTTTATTTCCCGGCCGGAATATACCAAATCGAACGCCAGAAGCATTTTTCTTTTCGTCAACAGGCGTTTTATCCGCGATGCCATGCTCAACCATGCCGTAATGTCCGCCTGCCGGCAATTGATTGAAGCGCGGCGCTACCCCGCTTGCGTGCTTTTCATTGATTTGGCTCCGGAAGATGTGGATGTCAATGTTCATCCCGCCAAAATGGAAGTGCGTTTTAAAGATTCCCGCCTTATTTATGAACTGGTGGCAAAAACGATTGCGCAGCATCTGATACGACCGCCGGCGGATAAGAGCAGTTTTGCTTATCGTCTGTTGCCGCGGGAAAGAACAGCCGATTCCTTCTTCCAGCGCTCGCCGGGAAGTATGCCGCCGCCGGCTGCCGGTCTCTTTTCGCGGCGGAATTCTGATGAAGCCATATCGCACGAATGTCTGTCCCGGCTGGTAGGCGAACAAAAACCGGTTTATCAAACAGGAGCCGGGGAAGCTCTTGAGGAAACAGTATCTTTTGCCGACGCCGTTTATCTGGGACAACTGGCTGCCAGTTACCTGATTTTTGCCGGTCCGTCAGGACTGATTTTAATTGATCAGCATGCCGCCCACGAACGGATAATATTTGAAAGAATGAAAAAGTCGGCAGGACAGCAAAAAGTCAGCCAGCGGCTCCTGTTGCCCGAAGTCGTTAGTCTGACCCCGACGCAGATTTCACTGTTTCCCCCGCATCTGGAATTTTTTCGGGCAATCGGTCTGGAAATGGAAGTGTTCGGCAGGGATGCCATTGTGGTGAAAGCACTGCCGGCTTTGCTGCCCAATGTTCCGGCGCGGGAAATAATCTGCGATCTGGCCGACGAGCTGGCTGAACAAAGTCAGACTCCCGGCCTGCAGGAAAGAAAAGAGAAGATTTTAGCTGCGCTGGCCTGCCACGCTGCCATCAAAGCTAATAGCGTTATATCGTGCCGGGAAGCGGAAGCGCTTTGCCGGGATCTTGAACAAACGCCGGCCAATTTAACCTGCCCGCACGGCCGTCCCATCGTCATCCGCTTCTCCTTAAGAGAGATTGCCAGAATGTTTAAGCGAAAATAATCATGGATAAATTTCCCCTGGTGATTATCGGTTCTCCCACGGCAACAGGCAAAACATCTCTGGCCGTCAATCTGGCTTTGGAATTCGGCGGAGAGATAATCAATGCCGATTCCCTGCAGGTTTATCGCTATCTGGATATCGGAACGGCCAAGCCGACCCTGGAGCAAAGAAAACTGGTGCAACACCATCTGATTGACGTTGTTAATCCCGATGAAGAATTCAATGCGGCGCTATATTCGGAGCAGGCCCGCCGGATAATAGCTGATTCAGCAAAGAGGCATCTCCCAGTTTTTGTTGTCGGCGGCACGGGTCTTTATATCCGGGCTTTGCTGAAGGGGATAATTGAAACGCCGCCGGTTGATGAGAATATCAGGAAGCATTATCACGCTCTGCGCGAAGCGAAAGGGAAAGAATATCTGCACAGCCTTTTGCAGCAAAGAGACGCCGCCGCAGCCGCCCGTTTGAATCCAAACGATTCCGTCCGTGTTATCCGGGCACTGGAAGTTCTGGAACAAAGCGGTGAATCAATAACAACCATTCAGCTGCGACACTCTTTTAGCGAGTCGCCTTATCTGGCCTGTAAAATAGGTCTGCGGTTGGAGCGCGATGAATTGCAGAAGCGCATCGGTTTGAGGACGGAAAAAATGGTGGCGGACGGATTGCTCGAAGAAGTAAAGATGATTTTAAAAAGGGGCTATGACGTTAATTTGAAACCATTGCAGTCGCTGGGCTATAAACAGGCGATTGAATACGGGCAGGGCAGGTATTCCCTTGAGGAGGCAATCAGATTAATAAATCGCGCGACCTGGCATTATGCCAAACGTCAATTGACCTGGTTTGGCGCCGATGGGGAGATTGACTGGTATCATCCCGATTCTTTTACGGAAATATGCAATAAAGTTCGCGGTTTCTTGCGGAATAATCCCTGCTGAACATAGTGCAATAGTGCTTGACATAAGACAGCTCTAAAGATAATTATATGACAGTAATGTTGGTAAAATATATCTTTTTTGAGGGGTTAATCGAGCCCCTATTGAAAGGAGAATCATATGATGCGGCAAAATAGATTGAGAACGGTATTGACGATTCTGGTTGTTTTGTTAGCAGCAGTTTTATTAATATCCTGCGGGCCTGCGCCGCGGGTGCCGACCAGTCAGCTCGATACGCCGGAACACCACACTTATACCGGAATGAAGCTGCTCAGTCAGGAAAAATATGCCGATGCGCAACGGGAATTCGAGCTGGCCATTGAGCTTGACCCCAAATTTTCCAAAGCTTATACGGGCATTGGCCTGGTCAAAACTTATACGGCGGATTACAACGCCGCCTGGGCAAGCCTGAAGATGGGCTGGAAATATGCCAAAGACGATGCCGAGAAAATATTTGTGTATGTGAGCCGGATTCGTTACTTCACCCAGGGCAAGCCGGAGAAGAAATGGCTGGAACTGGCGAAAGACGAATTCGACAATGTCATGTTAATGGATAAGAATCATTCCCCCGCTTATTATTTTATGGGTCTGGCCTATAAGCAGGCGCTGGAATTCAATCTGGCCACGCCGATGTTCACCAAAGTAATAGATTTGAAGTCCGAATATACAAGCGAAGCCGATGTGCAGTGGAGCCTGATGCAGAAAATTCAGCGCGCCATGCCGGGCACAATGAACGGGAAAATAATCGCAATAGTTGACCGCATTAGCCGCGCGGACGCCGCCGCCCTGTTCATGGAAGAATTAAAAATTGACGTTCTCTATAAGAAGAGAACCATTAAAACATTTGATACGTCATTCAAAGATCCCGAAAAGGCCTCTGTTAAAGACGGGAAGATTACGGCAAAGGATATTGCCAACCATCCCATGAAGGCTGATATTGAAGGCATTCTGGAACTGGGAGTGCGCGGCCTGGAAAATTATCCGGATGGTAATTTTCATCCGGCGGAAATCGTCACCCGCGCCTCTTACGCGATGATGCTGGAAGACATTCTGATTAAAGTGACCGGCGATAACGCCCTGGCAACAAAATTTATCGGAACGACATCGCCGTTCCCGGATTTGAGGGCTGATTTGCCTTATTTCAATGCTGTTATGGTAGTTACATCAAGGGGCATTATGGAAACCAAGGATATGACCTCCGGCGAATTTGCGCCGCTGAAACCGGTACCGGGAGCCGATGCTTTGTTAATCATTCGTAAAATCAAAGAAGAATTGAAATTTAACTAAAACAATCATTAAAAAAAAGTTTTTTGCAGGCGGGACATTCAATGCCCCGCCTGTATTTTGTTAAACAGGAGTGTACCAGTAAATGGCAAAGAAAGAGTTGAGTAAATCATTTGAACCGGGGGAAACGGAAGAAAGGCTGTATGCCTGGTGGGTGAAAAATAAATATTTTCACGCTAAAGATTCCGGCGATGCCCCGGCGTTCGCAGTGGTAATTCCGCCGCCTAATGTGACGGGAATACTGCATATGGGGCACGCTCTTAATAACACACTGCAGGACATTATCATCCGCAGCAAAAGAATGCAGGGCTATAACACTCTCTGGATGCCGGGAACCGACCACGCCGGCATCGCCACGCAAAATGTTGTTGAACAGCAACTATTGAAGGAAGGTTTGTCCCGCCATGATCTGGGGCGGGAAAAGTTTATTGCCCGCGTCTGGGAATGGAAAGAAAAGTACGGCGGCGTTATCATCAATCAGCTCAAAAGGCTGGGCTGTTCCTGCGACTGGGATCGCGAACGCTTTACCATGGACGAAGGGCTTTCCCAGGCTGTGCGGGAAGTGTTTGTCCGCCTGTATAATGAAGGAATGGTTTATCAGGGAGATTACATCGTCAACTGGTGCCCGCGCTGTCATACGGCTATTTCCGATCTGGAAGTGGAATTCAAACAGGATCAGAGTTTTCTTTGGGATATCCGCTATCCTTATGCCGACGGCGAAGGAGAAATAATCGTCGCTACGACGCGCCCGGAAACCATGCTGGGCGACACCGCCGTTGCCGTCAATCCGGCTGATCCGCGCTATAAAGATGTTGTCGGCAAATATGTTATCCTGCCGCTGGTTAATAAAAAGATTCCCATCATCGCCGATGAATATGTCACGACCGATTTCGGCTCCGGCGCCGTCAAAATAACGCCGGGCTCCGATCCCAAAGATTTTGCCATTGCCCAGCGCCACAATCTGGAAATCATCACCGTGATAGACGGGCAGGGAATTATCAACGAAAAGGGCGGCGTTTATCAGGGGCAGGATCGCTACGAGGCGCGGGACAATGTCGTCAAAGATCTGGAAACTGGCGGTTATCTGGTCCGCGTGGAGCCTTATGCCCACAGTGTCGGCCAGTGTTATCGCTGCAAAACCGATATCGAGCCGATGGTTTCCAAACAGTGGTTTGTCAAGATTAAACCGCTGGCCAAGGCCGCTATTGCCGCCGTCGTCAAAGGCAAGACAAAGATTGTACCCGCGAGCTGGGAAGCAACCTATTTTGAATGGATGAACAACATCCGCGACTGGTGCATTTCGCGTCAATTATGGTGGGGTCACCGGATTCCCGTCTGGTATTGTCAAGGCTGTAAAAAAGTAATTGTCTCCCTGACCGATCCCGATAAATGCCCCGATTGCGGCAGCGTTGCTTTAAAACAGGATGAAGATGTGCTCGATACCTGGTTCAGCTCCGCGCTCTGGCCTTTTTCCACTTTAGGCTGGCCGAAGAAGACCAAAGCCCTGAAGACATTTTATCCCACCTCGCTTCTCATTACCGGATTCGATATTCTTTTCTTCTGGGTGGCCCGTATGATGATGATGGGCATTTACGTCATGAAGGAAGTTCCTTTCCGGGATGTTTACCTGCATGCCCTGGTGCGCGATGAAAAGGGCGAGAAGATGAGCAAATCCAAAGGCAACAGCATTGATCCGCTGGTGATGATTGACCGTTACGGGGCTGACGCCTTCCGCTTTACCCTGGCTGCTTATACGGCGCAGGGACGAGATGTGCGGATGTCGCCGGAACGTATCGAAGGATATAAATTCTTTGTCAATAAAATCTGGAACGCCGCCCGCTTTACGCTGGCCAATCTGGAAGATTATAATGCCAATGCGGAGGCGTGCGAATCGCTGCCCGATAAGTGGATTAAAGCGAAGCTCAACAAAGCCATTGGCGAAGTGACCAAAAGCCTCGATGAGTATCACTTTAACGATGCCGCCGCCGCTGTTTACCGTTTTGTCTGGCATGAGTTCTGTGACTGGTATCTCGAATTGAGCAAGTCTGTTCTTTACGGCAAGGGAACGCCGCAGCAGAGAGTGGCCGCCCAGCAGACGCTGCATTATGTTTTCAAGACGGCGCTGAAACTGCTGCATCCCTTCATGCCCTTTGTCACCGAAGAGCTCTGGGCGACGTTTGCGGATAAGGAAGAAAAATCAATCATGATAAGTAAATTTCCGGAAGTGGACG
>JAKLDS010000034.1 GCA_022703375.1 Deltaproteobacteria bacterium
CGTAGTGCAGCGCCAAAGCCAGAGAGAAAACCCAGAGAAAACAGCCCAGCAAGATGGAAAGGCACGAAATAAAAGCGGAAAAGCCGCTGGGAGTGTTTGTCTGAGAGGCCAGTAACGCGCCGAAAATTCCTGTCCACCAGACAATCGTCATGGGGCTGGAAATAGCAAGGATGTAACCTGTTGCAAAGGAACTGTTAAATACCCGCTGCCGCCGCCGGTTGTTTTTATCATAGCCACGCCGGAATTCTCTGGCGCTGCTGATGCCCAGATAAATCAGGATAATACTGCCGCCGATTCCCAGAATTATTTTCAGGATAGCAATATTGAGAAAAGCAGTCAGACCGAAGAAAATCAAGGTCAGGTAAGTGGCATCGGCGGACATGGCGCCCGCGCCTGTGAAAAAGGCCTGCCTGAAACCGGAGCGCAAACCGCGTTTGATAATTTCCAGATTAACCGGCCCGATGGGCGCGGCCAGAGTCAATCCCAAAATAATGTTTTGCAGTAAAGAATATTTTTCCAAAAAATAATACCTTGATACCTCAATGAGTTGCCTGATGGTTTAATCTCTATCACATAATGGAAATAATGCAAATTGCCTTCGTTATACTTAAGAAAATTGGTTTTCTTTTCCTCAGCGCTTTTTCTTCTTGAATTCACTTAATATTGAAGATATGTTTAGCGCCGGAAGATAATAGATAGATGCAGAATACGGGACGAGATAGCTTATAATAAATTGCCATCGGTTGAATTCTGAAACGCAAGGATGGGGAAGATGATTAAATATTTTATTCCTGACAGTATCAGTGACGATCCGGATAAGTACCGCCGTGCTTTTCAATTAACAGTATTTACACAACTCTCCTGGCTGTTTTTCATACCCAACGCAATTAAGTGGTATAGAATGGGGCATACAGAACTGGCAATCAGTATTACCTGCGTGATGTTTTTCGTGGCGATTGCCTGTCCGTTCATCTTGAAATATTCCGGTTCCTTGCAAATTATGGGGAATTGCGTCATAGCTGCTTTATCCTGGCATTTTTCCGTTCTGCCTGCCGTAACAGGCGGCATTCATTCATCCGCGTTGGCATGGAATATGGTTATTCCGGTTTTTGCGGTGACTTTTGTTGGTTTTGCCAGTTTCCTTTTCTGGTCGGGCATCATGCTGCTGGAAATAATCGTTTTTATAGCAATGTACTACACAGGATATACTTTCCCGACCATAGCTTTATCGGCCAGCCAGCTTGCGGAAACACAAATTGCCAATGCTTTGGGACCATTTTTAACAATGGTGATAGCTCTGATTTTCGGGGACAGAGGGCTAAAAAGCGCACTGGCCGCCCATAAAGAGGCTGCACAAGAAAACAGAAAGGCGGAGCTGGAACAAATCGAGCTGAGGGAAAAATCAGAGGCTTTAACTGAGCGACTGGAACAAATATTTGTCAAAGTGAGCAATAGCACCAACCATCTGGTTAACGATGTTATGAAGGAAATGGCCGTCATTACACGCAAAAATGCGGAAAACGCTATTGCCGCCAATGAGCTGATTATCGAGTCCGGGCAGGTTGTTGATGAAACAAATATCTCGATGAAACAATTGACTTCGCATATGATGGATATAACCCGCACCAGTGAGGAAACATCCAAAATAGTCAAAACAATTGACGAAATAGCGTTTCAGACCAATTTACTGGCGTTAAATGCCGCTGTAGAAGCGGCCCGGGCCGGAGAAGCGGGAGCGGGCTTTGCCGTGGTTGCTGATGAGGTACGGAATCTGGCAATGCGTTCTGCGGAAGCAGCGAAAAATACATCAACGCTAATTGAAGATATCATTAATCGCATTCAGCAGGGCTCCGCTCTGGTGACTAAAACGAATGATACATTTACCAAGGTTTCGGAAAGTGTTTCCAACACAATTGCTTTAGTTGATGACATTGCGAAAGCTTCGTCCACGCAGGCTCGCGGCATTGAGGATATCAACCGCACCACGGCGGAAATAAATTCACTGGTCAGTGAAGAAATCAGCGCCAATCAGCCTTCGCCTGCCGCCGGCGTTAAGAAAGGAATCAAGCAAATCGGTATGCGTTGATTTCCGGAGAGGGATGGGGATGTTTTGTCCGAAATGTGGAGCTGAATACATTGAAGGAATATATTTATGCGCCGATTGTCAGGAACCTCTGATTGCGGAAGACCCCCCAAAAAATAAAAAAGACTATATTAAATTTGTCACCGTTTATGAGACAGGTGATGCAAATTTAATTCTTTTTATAAAATCAATATTTGAATCGGAAAACATAATATATTATTTAAAGAATGAAGCCGTGCAGGATTTATTTGGCGCTGGTCGTTTAGGAGCCGGGTATAATGTATTGGCAGGTCCTGTAGAAGTACAGGTTGACGCCCGTTGTGTTGAAAAAGCTAAAGAATTATTGGCGCAAATAGAAAAAGGTGAATTTGAAATTCTGGAGGATTTCCCGGAGGAAAAGGAATTAAAAAATTATGAGTAAATACTGGAGCCCCATACTGAAGAATATCAAACCATATACTCCCGGCGAACAGCCGAAGGACAAGAAGTATATTAAACTGAATACCAATGAAAATCCTTATCCGCCATCGCCAAAAGTAATTAAAGCTATCAGGAAAGCGACTGATGAAACTCTCCGGTTGTATCCGGATCCCGTTTGCACGGAGCTGCGAGAGGCAATAGCGTCATTATATCAGGTTAAAGAAAACCAGGTTTTTGTCGGCAATGGTTCCGATGAATTGCTGGCTTTTGCCTATCTTGCTTTCTTTGAGCCCGCGGCCAAGCCGGTTTTATTTGCGGATGTCACATACAGCTTTTATCCCGTATATGCCGCGTTATTCAAAGTAAATTATCAATTGATCCCGACGGACGACGATTTCAACATTCCGCCGGAAGGTTATTATCAGGAAAACGGCGGCATCGTTATTGCCAATCCCAACGCGCCTACGGGGAGGAGTCTTTCGCTGGAATCAGTCAAAGCCATCTTGCAGCACAATAGAAAATGCGTCGTCATTATTGATGAAGCCTACGTTGATTTTGGCGGCCAGTCAGCCAAGGGTCTTATCAATGATTATCCCAACCTGCTTGTTATCCAGACTATGTCCAAATCCTGGGCGCTGGCCGGTTTGCGTGTGGGCTATGCAATCGGCTCTGCCGAACTGATTGAGGGAATCATCAGGATAAAAGATTCGATAAATTCTTATACGCTGGATCGTCTGGCGCTGGCAGGCGCAGCCGCAGCCATCAAAGATAATGCCTACTATATAAAAATCAGGAAAAAAATTATCAGGACACGCGAGCGTCTGACGGCAAGTCTGGTGGCTAAAGGTTTTAAAGTTATCCCTTCGCAGTCCAATTTCATCTTTATCAGTCATCCTCTCTGTCCAGGCGAAGAAATATTCAGGCAGTTAAGAGAAAAGAGCATCCTTGTCCGTCATTTCAACAAACCGAAAATCAACAACTTCCTGCGAGTTACCATTGGTACGGATACCGAGATGGATATATTCCTGGAAGCAATCTCGGCGATTGTGACCGGGTACTGAGGCCTTTATGGAAGATCGTCAGTTCGGCAGGATTCATTTTCTGCGCGGCGAAAATAAAGGCCGTTATCCTTTTGCCAATTCGCTTTATATCGAAGGTGACAATTTACGGGTAATAATTGATCCTTCGTGCAGCCGCGGAAAACTTGCTTATCTGCGCGACCAGAAAGGGGTGGACGCTGTCTGGCTTTCGCACTGGCACGAAGATCATTTTACTTATCTATATCTCTTCGACAAATGCCCGCTCTGGATATCCGCTAAAGATTTCCCGCCATTAACGGGTATTGAACAATTGCTGGATGGGTACGGTATTGATAATGAAGATTATCGTAATTACTGGAAATCGGCATTCCAAACGAGTTTCAATTTCAGGCCGCGTCAATCCGCCCGTTTCATTCAGGAAGGGGAAATTATTGATCTTGGTTCCGTTACGGTGGAAGCGATTCCCACGCCCGGCCATACGCCCGGTCATCTGTCGTTTTTTTTCCGGGAAGAGAGTGTTCTTTTCATGGGCGACCATGATTTAACTTCTTTCGGTCCCTGGTACGGAGATGCCTTCTCCAACATTGACGAGACAATCAAATCTCTGCAGCTTCTCAGGAATATTCCCGCCCGCGTTTGGCTCACCGGCCACGATAAAGGCCTCTTTGAAGAATATCCGGCAGCGCGTTTCGAGCATTACGAAAAAGTTATTTATGAACGGGAGAACAAAATTCTGGCATTGCTGGAAAAGCAGCCTGCTGCTCTGGATAAAATTGCAACCGAATGGCTGATTTATGGAAAACCAAGGGAGCCGCTGGCCTTTTTTGAGTTTGGCGAGAGGGCGTTGCTCAAAAAGCATCTGGAACGCCTGCTCAGACAGGGCAGAGTAGTTCTGGATAACGGCACATATGTGAAGATACATTAATAAGACAAGGCTGCTTAGCAAATTTGACTTGATTAAAAATCATCCTGATTGTAAAAAAAAGAAAACTGGAAAATTACGAGGCTGAAATGTACTGGGAAAAAGAAATAGAAACAATTGAACGCCGGCAACTGGAAAAATTACAACTTGAGCGGTTAAAGCAATCTATAAATAAAGCTTCTAAATCATTGTATTACGGCGATAAGTTCAAGGATAAAGTAATAAACGCCGCTGCGATTAAATCAATTCAGGATATAGAAAAAATTCCTTTTACCACTAAGGATGATTTGCGCGGGAACTGGCCTTATGGTTTGGTTGCCACCTCGAAAGATGAACTCGTGCGGATGCACTCATCATCCGGAACGACCGGCCGTGCCACAGTTATTTTTCACACCGCCGGCGATATAGCCGTCTGGACGAATCTTGTAGCGCGTTGCATGTATATGACTGGTATGCGCAAAAGCGACGTTTTCCAGAATATGATGACCTACGGACTTTTTACCGGCGGATTGGGCTTTCACTATGGCGCGGAAAAAATCGGCGCGCTGGTGATACCGGCGAGCGCCGGCAACAGCAAACGCCAGATTCAATTGATGATTGATTTTGCCACGACTGTTGTTCATGTCATCCCCAGCTATGCGCTGCATCTCTCCACCGTTTTTACCGAGCTGAAGATTGATCCGCGCCGGGATACCAAAGTTAAAATCGCCTTTATCGGCGCTGAGCCGCATACGGAAAAAATGCGCCGGAAAATCGAAGAAATTTACGGTTACAAAGCGTTTAATTCTTACGGATTGTCGGAAATGAGCGGGCCCGGAGTTGCTTTTGAATGTCCCAATCAAAACGGCCTGCATATCTGGGAAGATAGTTTTCTGGTGGAAATAATTAATCCGCAGACGTTGCAGCCGGTCCGCGACGGAGAAGAAGGCGAGCTGGTGATGACGACATTGCAGCGGGAAGGCATGCCGATTTTGCGTTATCGCACCAAAGACCTGACCAGAATCATTCCCGAGCCCTGCTCCTGCGGCCGCACGCACCGCCGCATCGAGCGCATCAAGGGGCGGACCGACGACATGATGATTATCAAAGGCGTGAATATTTATCCCATGCAGATTGAAAAGAAACTGATGGACATAGAAGGCGTGGGTACTAATTTCCTGATAGTTCTGGACAGGGAAGAGTTCAACGATTTGATGACCGTAAAAGTAGAAGTGAATAAGAAATTGTTTTCCGGAGAATTGAAGAAACTGGAAGCGTTAAGAAAGAAAATTGCGGAAGAGCTGAAAAGTGAAATACTAATTACTCCGAAAATTGATTTAGTGGAGCCGGACAGCATTCCCAAGGGGGAGGGGAAGGCGGTGAGGGTAATAGACAACCGAAAAGATTAAAGGGCTATTGAAAAACGCTCATCTGCTTTGTTGCGCTTCAGCCTTTCGTCATTGCGGCGTACGCTTAAGTACGCCTCACTCCGAAGGCTTCGCGCGCCGCGCATCTGAACATTTTTGAACAGCCCCGAATATATTGGGGATTTTTAAAATAATATTATTATGGGGGTACATTATGATTGCCTACCAACTTTCCATTTTTGCGGAAAATAAGCCGGGCAAGCTTGCCCATGTGACCAGCGTGTTGGCCAAAGAAAAAATCAACATCCGGGCGACGACGATTGCCACAGCGGACACCTTCGGTGTCATCAGCCTGATAGTTGATGATCCGAAAAGCGCTCAGGCGGCGCTGATGGCGGCGGGCATGACTGTCAATCTGGTTGATGTCCTGGCCATTTTGATTCCTGATAAACCGGGCGGACTCGACGAACTGATGCAGCTGCTCTTTAAAGAAAATATCAATATCAACAACGCCTATGGCTTTGTCCTGGAAAGCTCGAAGAAGGCTGTATTTGTGGTTGATGTCGAGCAGATGGCCAAAGCGGAAAAACTACTGGAAGAAAAAGGATTTCAGACACTCGATACAGCGGCGCTCTGCGCCATGGAACCTTCCTGCAGCGTGAAATAAGGATAGAGAATTATGACTCATGAAGACAAAGGCCGATATTTTTTGAAACATCCCGGAAAAATAACCGTTGAGCAAAGTTTAAAGCAGGAAATTATAAAAAGGTCGCTGGATAATAAAATTTCCTGCTCCGCGGCTGCGGCGATTGCCCGTAAAAAAAAGGTAACTATGTCCGAAGTGGGTATGGCAATCGACATTCTCAATCTCAGCATTACAAAATGTCAGATCGGTCTTTTTGGCCATGATGAAAAAAAGAAAATAGCCGGTCCGGTAAAAAATATTGAGCCTGGCCTGCGAGAGGCAATCATCAATGCCCTGATTAATGACAAATTACCATGCAAGTCGGCCTGGGAGATAGCCGCAGCAATGAAGATTTCCCGTCTGACAGTCGGCAATGCCTGTGACACATTGAAGATAAAAATTAAACCCTGCCAGCTGGGTGCTTTTTAAAACAAGGAGAATAAAGTGATACCTAGATATTCGCGGGAAAAAATGACAAAAATATGGAGTCCGGAAAATCGCTATCAGAAATGGCTGGATGTGGAAATAGCCGCTTGCGAAGCGATGGCCAAGCTGGGAGCTGTGCCGGCTGATGCTCTGAAAAATATCAGGGAGAAATCGGCAATCAATGTTGAACGCATTGATGAAATCGAAAAAGTCACCAAACATGATGTTATTGCCTTTCTGACATCCGTGACGGAGAAAGTCGGCGAGGACGGCCGTTTCATTCATATGGGATTGACGTCTTCCGATGTGCTGGACACGTCGCTGGCTGTATTATTGAAAGAAGCGGCGGAAATCCTGCTGGCTGATATTGACGAGCTGCTGGCTGTTTTAAAGCGACGGGCCATGGAGCATAAAGAAACACTGATGATTGGCCGTTCCCACGGCATTCATGCCGAACCGATTACCTTCGGCCTGAAAATGGCGCTGTGGTACCAGGAAGTTGAACGCAACCGCGAGCGAATGCGGCGCGCCAAGGAAACGATCGGCTACGGAAAAATCGCCGGAGCTGTCGGCACCTTTTCTTTTATTGATCCTTCAGTGGAAGAGTATGTTTGTAAAAAACTCGGTTTAAAGCCCGCGCCTGTTTCATCGCAGATTGTCCAGCGCGACAGGCATGCCGAATATTTTACCACTCTGGCTATTATCGCTTCTTCGCTGGATAAATTTTCCCAGGAAATCAGGTTGCTGCAAAGAACGGAAGTGCGGGAAGCGGAAGAATATTTTTCGCCGGGGCAGAAGGGCTCATCGGCGATGCCGCACAAGCGCAATCCGGTTTTATCGGAAAATATATCGGGTCTGGCCAGATTGGTGCGTTCTTATGCAGTTGCGGCACTGGAAGATATCGCTCTCTGGCATGAACGGGACATCAGCCATTCCTCCGTCGAAAGAGTCATCGGGCCGGATGCGACAATTGTCATGGATTTCATGCTGGGCAGGTTCACCGGTCTGATGGACAAGCTTGTTGTCTATCCGGAAAAAATGCTGGCCAATTTGCATATGACGCACGGTGTTGTCTTTTCGCAAATGGTATTGCTGGCGCTGATTGAAAAGGGTGTTACCCGGGAAGAGGCATACGCCATTGTCCAGAAAAACGCTATGCAATCATGGCAGGAAGGCCAGGAATTCAAATCCTTGTTGCATAAAGATGCGGCTGTGGCTAAATATTTGAAAGAAAAAGATCTGACGGCGTTATTTAATGTTAATAACTTTCTCAAGAACCTTAACTTCATTTTTAACCGTGTTTTTGGAGAGAAATGATGAAAAAAGTATTTGTGGTGTCGGCGGTCTGCCTTTTTCTCATTAGCTGCGCAACAGGAAAAGAATATGTCAACATTTTACGCAGCACGGGAGTCTCCGGGGAGTATTTGCAGGTGCTGGAGCAATATACGGTTAAGAAGGTTCTTTACTCACAAATGGAAACACGTCTGCAGATTGCCGCCACCTATAAAAGCAGGGATTTTCAGGATGCCTACCGGAAAGAATACAGCCGGCTCTATGAATTATCCAGTGCGGAAATAAAAGCCAGAGAAGAGACGCAGACAAACGTTGCTTCCGATTTTACCGAATATGTCTTTTATGCCTATGTACCGGAAAGAGAAGCAAATGATTTCAGCTCACGCAACTCTTTGTGGAAGGTTTATCTGCAGGATGCCAGGGGAGAAAAAATTTACCCGATGGAAATCCGTAAAATTGAAAACGTGACAGTCCTGCTGGAACAATTATATCCATACATTAACCGCTATCACGGAATCTTTTATTCGTTGAAATTTCCCCCCGAGGCCAGCCAGAGCTCACCTTCACCCGCTAAAAAACTGGTTGTTACCGGTGTCATGGGAAAGCTGGAGTTGGATTGGCATTGAGAGAAATTGATATTATTCTGATCCGGCCTTGAGCTTCCCTCAGTTATTTCATGATTTTCGACCGGATACGTTCCTGATATTCCACTATTTCATTGCGTAAGATGTTGAGATCGGTTATGCGGTCGTCAAGCCGGCGCAGATGGTTTTCCAGCAGTTCCAACAGGCGTTTGAGGACTTTCTCGTTGGACTTTTCGATTGTCCACATTGCTTCTAATTCCTGCATTTCCGACAGAGTCATCCCCATGATTTTCAGCCGTTTAATCAGCTTCAGGCGGCGCAGGTCCATATCAGTATAAAGCCGCCGTCCCCCTTCCACGCGTTTGATGGAATTGAGCAGCCCGATTTCTTCATAGTAGCGTATAGTCCGCTGGCTCATCTCCAGACGTTCCGCCAGTTCTCCGATACTTCTTTCTTTTGCCAAAGATTTCTTCATAATCGCCTCACAATATTTATGCCGGGTATTTCCGGGAAAACGCCTCCTTCATTTTATACTTCTGAATCTTGCCGCTGGCCGTCATCGGGAAGCTGTCCACAATTTCCCAATATTTGGGGATTTTGTAGCGGGCTATTTTGCCCCGGCAGAATTCACTGAATTCCTCCGTCGTGGCTGTTTCCCGGGACTTGAGTTGAATGGCGGCGAGTACCTGCTCTCCGTATTTTTTATCCGGTATTCCGATTACCTGAACATTGGCCACTTTCGGATGTTTGTATAGAAATTCTTCAATCTCCCGGGGATAAATATTTTCGCCGCCCCGGATAATCATGTCTTTAATCCGTCCGGTAACCTTGAAATAACCGTTTTTATCAACCTCTCCGAGGTCACCCGTATGCAGCCAGCCCTCCCGGTCAATTGCTTCTGCCGTCGCCTCGGGCATTTTATAATATCCTTTCATAACACAGGCGCTTCTGGTTACAATCTCTCCCTGCACATTAGCCGGCAGTTCTTCGCCATTCAGCGGTTCGATAATTTTGCCCTCAATATCGGGCAGCAGCCTGCCGACAGTAGTTACCCGCAGGGATACCGGATCGTCGCGCCGCGTCATTGTCATTACGGGGGAGCATTCCGTCTGCCCGAAGGCAATAACGATTTCGGGGCAGTGCATTTTCTCGCGCACCTGGTTCATGGTTTCTTCCGGGCAGGGCGCACCGGCCATTATGCCGGTGCGCAACGAGCTGAGATCGTAGCGCTCAAAATCAGGATGGTTCAAAATCGCCGTAAACATTGTCGGCACGCCGTTTACCGCCGTGCAGCGTTCCGCCGCGATAGTCTGCAACGCTTTTAAGGGATCGAAATATTCCAGAACAACCATGGCCGAACCATGGTAGACGCAGTTCAATGTGCTCATCACGCAGCCGAAGCAGTGAAACATCAGCACCTGAATCAGAAGACTGTCGCGGCCGGTCATGCCCATCACATCGCCGACCATGCGGGCGTTATTGACGATATTGTGGTGCGTCAGCGTTACTCCTTTGGGAAATCCGGTTGTCCCTGAAGTATACTGCATATTGATGACATCATTTTCGTCAAGGGAGTTCATCCGCTCTGTCAGTTTCCGATCGGAAATCTTTTCACCCATCTCCATCAACTGCTGAAATGGCAGCATGCCGGGAATATCTTGCCGCTGACCGATGTAAATTACATTTTTCATTAAGGGAATTTTCTTCGCTGTCAGGCGCCCCAGCGGCGGTTGGGCTTCAAGTTCGGGAATGATTTGGCGGACAGTATCGTAAAAACTGACATTCCGGTAAGAATCCATGATAACCAGAGTTGTCGAATCGGATTGTTGCAAAATATATTCCAGCTCATGAGACTGGTAATTGGTGTTAACCGTCACCAGAATGCCGCCGATCATTCCCAGAGAAAATTGCAGATAAAGCCACTGCGGAATATTGGTCGTCCAAACCGATACATTGTCACCCCTTTGGATACCCAGGGCCATCAAACCCCTGGCGACTTTCCGGCATTCATCATAAAATTCGCGATAATTTTGCCGCACACCGTATTCGGGATGAATAAGAACCGGATTTTGAGGATACTGCGCTGCTGCTTTCTGGATGACCTGACCTATCGTTTGGTGAACGAAAGCCGACATAGAACCCCCCTTTATTATTGATGGATTGATACTCTGTTCACACTTAACGTTAACTGGCAATATTGATTATAACGGGATTTAAATTCTAGTCAATATTATTTTAATCATCAGGTTGAAGATGGGAAAATATTACCGCAACGATAAATTGAGAACGCTGAATCGTAAATCGCCGCTTCCGGTGAGTAAAGGAAACAAACTGGAAAAACGGCGCAAATGCGCAGCTATCCGGATTCTTAACTTCTGGGGCTGTTCACCTTCTCGTTGACAATAATAGTGTCTTCGGCAAATTTGGGATTGGTTTCGGGATAATCAATATTGTAATGCAGGCCGCGGCTTTCTTTTCTTTTTTTTGCGCATTCGACAATCAATTTGGCGACAATGGTAATGTTGCGCAGTTCGATTAAATTTTTCGTGACCTTGAAGTTGCGGTAGTAATCGTCAATCTCATGCTGAATCAAATCAATTCGCCGCGTGGCGCGTTCCAGCCTTTTATCGGAACGGACAATGCCGACATAATTCCACATACACCGCCTGATTTCATCCCAGTTGTTGGTGACAACAACGCTGTCATCGCTCTCGGTTGCGCCCTTTTCATCCCAGGCGCGGATGGGAATTTTACTTTCTTCAGCAGAGGCGAATCCGGAAGCAATCTTGTTACAAACGCGATCGGAATAGACAAGCGCCTCGAGCAGCGAATTGCTGGCGAGCCGGTTGGCTCCGTGTAAGCCGGTGCAGGATACCTCGCCGCAGGCGAAAAGATGCGGGATGGTTGTTTCGCCGAGATGATTCACGGCGACGCCGCCGCAAATATAATGAGCAGCCGGGACAACAGGAATGGGGTCACGCGCGATATCAATGCCGAATTCCAGGCATTTATTATAGATGTTGGGAAAACGGTTAATCAGGAAATCGTGGCCGTGATGCCGGATATCCAGCAGGACGTATTCATCGCCGGACATTTTCAGTTCATTGTCAATTGCTTTGGCGACAATATCGCGCGGAGCAAGACTTTTCATGACATGATATTTTTCCATAAAAGTCGAGCCGTTTTTCAGCTTCAAGATTCCGCCTTCACCGCGCACCGCTTCGCTGATGAGAAATGACCGTGCATCGGGATGGTACAGGCAGGTGGGATGAAACTGGATGAATTCCATATTGGCTATTTTGGCTCCGGCGCGGTAAGCCATGGCAATGCCGTCGCCGGTGGCAATGTCCGGGTTGGTGGTAATGAGATACACCTTGCCGGCCCCGCCTGTTGATAATATGGTATATTTCGCCCGGTAGGTATTAACAATATTATTGTTGATATCCAGCACGTAAGCTCCGTTGCAGCGCCGCGGAGTGCGGTTTTCTTCGCGTTCGATGAGCAAATCAATTCCGATATGGTTTTCATAAATGGTGACATTTTTTAATGCCGCGACCTTTTCGTGCAGAGCGCGTTCGATTTCATGGCCGGTCAGGTCTTTGGCATGCAGAACGCGGCGGCGGGAATGTCCGCCTTCCCGTCCCAGGTCATAAGGATGAGGGGGAATTTCCGATTTGGTGAAGTGAACGCCCCATTCAATAAGTTCGGCGATGCGCGGGGGGGCTTCCCGGACAACGAAATCAACGACATCTTTTTTACACAGGCCGCCGCCGCAGTTTATGGTGTCATTGATGTGAGATTCAAAGCTGTCGGTCTTATCCGTTACTGCAGCGATGCCGCCCTGGGCGTAGTTAGTGTTGGATTCTGATTTCTCTTTTTTTGTGACAATGGCCACAGAGCCTATGCGAGCCGCTTTAATCGCAAGACTTAAACCGGCAATACCGCTGCCGATAATAAGAAAGTCCGTCTTTATTTCCATGATATCATCACTTGTGTTAAGATTTGGCGAAAAGGTTGTTTACAAAACGCCGGGGCTTTTATATATACAAATCGGCAATTTCGTAAAGGGAAATTATGGTGGATAGATGTTAGTACTGGGAATCGAATCTTCATGCGATGAAACGGCGGCGGCAGTAGTGGCTTGCGGGAAAATGATGTCCAATGTCATTGCTTCGCAAATCAAAGATCATTGTAGGTATGGCGGAGTTGTGCCGGAAATAGCTTCACGTAAACATATCGAGGCGATTAATTCCGTGATTGAGGAAGCACTGGCCGATGCACATGTCACAATGAAGGAAATTGAAGGAATTGCAGTAACGCGAGGCCCTGGATTAGTCGGTTCGCTGTTAATCGGGATTTCCACAGCCAAGGCAATTGCTTATTCGCTCAATATTCCGCTGGTCGGAGTAAATCATATCGAAGGGCATATTGCGGCAGCTTTTCTGGCGGAAAAAAAGCCTGATTACCCCTTTATCGCGCTGGTTGTATCCGGTGGTCATACTAATATTTATCTGGTTAGTAATTACCATGAATTTCATCTGCTGGGACAGACGCTGGATGATGCGGCGGGTGAAGCCTTTGATAAGGCCGCCAAACTGCTGAATCTCGGCTATCCGGGCGGCGTCGTTATTGATAAACTGGCGAAAAAAGGAAATCCCCGGGCATTTTCTTTCCCCCGTGCCATTAAAGATTCACCAGATTTCAGCTTCAGTGGCCTGAAAACATCGCTGCTGACAATGCTGAAAAAAAGAGGCTGTGATTTTACGGAAGAAGAATTGCCGGATGTTGTTGCCAGCTATCAGGAAGCCATCGTTGATGTGCTGGTAGAAAAGACGCTGCGGGCAGCAGTCAGCAACAATGTTTCCCGTGTTGTTGTCTGTGGCGGTGTGGCGGCGAACGGCAGGCTGCGCGAGAAATTCGCCGGGGAGGCTGCCGCCGGAGAAATCGAATTATTCATACCGCCGATAATCTTATGCACGGATAATGCGGCCATGATAGCGGCCATCGGCGAAATCATGCTGAAAAGCGGCAGAAGAGATGGGTTGGATCTTAATGCAGTATCACGCTGGCCCTTAACGACCTTGTAAAAAGCCCATATGCTGTGTTGCGCTGCAGCCTTTCGTCGTTGCGACGTATCTAAAAATACGCCTCACTCCGAAGACTTTGCGCGCCTTGCCTCTGGAACTTTTTACAAAGTCGCAGGAAATTATTAGTTTTCTGGTTTATAATTTTGGATTTAGAGATACCCATGAGTTCACCTAAGGAAATAATCCGCCAATACGAAATAAAGCCGCGGAAAAAAATGGGGCAGTCCTTTCTGCTTAATCAGGATGTTATTTGCAGAATTGCTCAAACGGCGCAGGTGACAAGAGATGATATCGTTGTCGAAATAGGAGCAGGAATCGGCGTCCTGACGGAATATCTGGCACAGAATGCGGCCCAACTTATTGCCGTTGAATTGGATAATAAACTGGTTGAAGTATTGAATGATAAGTTATCGAAATATAACAATGTACATATATGTTCGGGCGACATTTTGAAGTTCGATTTCAATGCTTTTGAAATGGCCGGGCTGCTGAAGATAAAAGTTGTCGGCAATGTCCCTTATAACATTTCCAGCCCTGTTTTATTTCACTTGTTATCCTGCCGGCAGGCAATAGATTCCTTTGTGCTGATGCTGCAAAAAGAAGTGGTGGAGAGGCTGGTCGCGCCGCCGGGGGGCAAGAGTTATGGTGTGCCTTCGGTTATTTTACAGATGTTTGCTGATGTGGAGAAGGTATTTGATGTGCCGGCATCCTGTTTTTATCCCCGGCCCAAAGTTGAGTCATCCGTAATTAAAGGATTTTTCCGCAAAAAGCCATTGCGGGAACTTGCTGATGAAGAATTTTTTATCAGGCTGGTAAGAGATTCTTTTGCCCAGAGAAGAAAAATGTTAATTAATAATCTGAAGGTTTCCCGGTTATTATCAGGAATAGCCGAAGCAGATATCAGAACTGCGTTGGATTCAGCGGGAATAGATGCCAGACGGCGCGGGGAAACATTATCGGTTGGAGAATTCGGTAATCTGAGCAATTTGCTTTTTTCTCAATACAAAAACAGCAATGATGTTGAAACCTCACAAAAACTGATTGACTAAGTTCCAGCCAAATATTAAGGCAAATCATAAAATAATTAACCGGAAGCGAATGAAAAATAAATTCTTATATATTCAAACATTTGGCTGTCAAATGAATGTCCATGATTCGGAACAGATAGCTGCCCTGTTGAAAAATCGTGGCTATCAGATTACAGATAACGCAAAGCTTGCCGATTTGATTTTGCTCAACACCTGCTCAATTAGAGAGAAGGCGGCGCAAAAGGCTTACAGTGAACTGGGACGGCTGGGTAAACTAAAAGAGCAAAATCCAAGCTTAATCATCGGTGTCGGCGGCTGTCTGGCGCAGCATCTTGGACATAAATTGCACAAAAGAATGCGGCAGCTTGATCTTGTTTTTGGTACGCACAATATTCATAAGCTGCCCGATATGGTTACTGATATTGAGCGGCGAAGAATAAAACTGACGGAGATTGCTTTCCATAAAACAGTAAGTTCCATCGGTGTGTTTGCCGAACCTACTGTCGGTTCAATCAGCGCATTTGTAACAATCATGCAGGGCTGTAATAATTTCTGCGCCTACTGTGTTGTCCCTTATCTGCGAGGTCCGGAAACCAGCCGGTTGGCAGAAGATATTACCGAAGAAATACGAAGACTGGCGGAACGGGGAATAAAAGAAGTGACTCTCCTGGGGCAGAATGTAAATTCTTACGGCAGGACGCTGGCAGGAAACTGGAATTTCACCAGATTATTGAAAAAAATAGCAGAAATACCCGGTATTTTAAGGATTCGGTTTACAACTTCCCATCCACGCGATTTATCGGATGAGCTGATAATGTGTTTTGCCGAGGAAGATAAACTGTGCAAACACATTCATCTGCCCGTACAATCCGGTTCCGATAAAATACTGGCTTTGATGAACAGAGGTTATCAGGTAAATGAATATATGAAAAAAATTGATGCATTGAGAGATGTTTGTCCGTCAATCAGCATTACTTCGGATATTATTGTCGGATTTCCGGGGGAAACTGCCAATGATTATCAAGAAACCATTGACATGATGGAAAAAATCAGGTTTGATTCTACTTTTTCGTTTAAGTATTCTGAAAGAAAAGGAACTGCAGCTTACAAGCTTACGGAAAAAGTTGATGAATATGAAAAATCGGTCAGGTTGAAGCTTCTGCAGGAACTTCAGAACAGGCACACTCAGGAAATACACAACTCTCTGGAAGGAAGTGTACAGCAGGTGCTGGTGGAGGGAAGAAGCAGAAATTCGGCAAATGATTTGACGGGCAGGGCCAGTTCCTGGAAAATCGTTAATTTTGCAGGGGAGCCGGATTTAATTGGCACGATTGCGGATGTAAAAATTACCAAAGCTTACTTGCATTCGCTGCGTGGGAAACTTATGAACAGTCAGGAGGTCGGTGATGCTTATCGAAATGAAAGTAGCCGGTTTAACAATTGATCCCGTTACTAATACGCCTATTGTCATATTAAAAGATTTGCAGGAGAATAAGGCGGTTCCTATCTGGATTGGGTTATTTGAGGCCAGCGCCATTGCCACGGAAATGGAGAAAATTGTTTTTTCCCGTCCCATGACTCATGATTTGCTCAATGACTGCCTGAAAGCTCTCGGTGCGTTGGTGGAGAAGATAGAAATAGTGGATATCCGCAATAATACATTTATTGCGAGTATCCATTTAATGAAAGACGGGAAGGAATTGGTGATTGATGCCCGGCCGAGTGATGCTATCGCGCTGGCATTACGGGCGCCCGCGCCTATTTTTATTGATGACAGGGTAATTGACAAATCCAGAAGTATTGATTTTGGAACTAAAATCACCGATCTGGATAAGCTGAAAGAGGAGAAAATAAAAGAATTTCTGGAGAATCTGACCGCGGAAGATTTCGGCAAGTATAAGATGTAGCTGCTATGGACAATCTTATTGACAATTTCCGGATATATCTGGAAGTGGAAAAAAATGTCTCCGGGTGTACAAAAACAGCGTATCTTGCTGACTTGCAGGAATTTGCCCTTTTCTTAAAAGGAAAAGGGATGATGAAACAGCGGGAATATCTGGCCGCAGTAGGGCAGGAGGAAATAAGAGCATATCTTACAGATTTGTACAGGCAGAAGTTAAAAAAAGTTACAATAAGCCGAAAAATATCGTCATTGCGCGCCTTTTATAAGTATCTGGTGCGGAAAGGGAAGATAAAAAACAATCCGGCGGAGATAATTCAATCTCCCCGGACGGAAAAATACATGCCTTCTTTTCTGTCCGTGGATGAAACATTTGAACTGCTAAAAACGCAGGAAGGCGTGGCTGTTTTGCATCTGCGCAATCGGGCAATGCTGGAGTTGTTTTATTCTTCCGGTCTGCGGTTGAGCGAACTGGCCTCGCTCAATGTTTTCGATGTTGATTTTAACCAGTCGCTGGTTAAGGTACGGGGGAAGGGAAGAAAAGAAAGAATCATTCCCATCGGGGGGCCGGCGCTTGACGCTATTGGGGATTATCTTGCAAAGGCAGGCGGACTGGCGGTGGGAAAAACGGGAGATACTTTCAACACCCCGTTATTTCTTAATTCCCGCGGTCAAAGGATTACCGGCAGAAGTATCGCGCGGATAGTTGGTGAGGCGGCAAGGTTAATCGGCAGAAAAATTTCTCCGCATTCCCTGCGTCACAGCTTTGCCACGCACCTGCTGAACGCCGGGGCTGATTTGCGTTCGATTCAGGAAATGCTGGGTCATGAGAGCCTTTCCACGACGCAAAAATATACAGCGGTCAATATCAGTCGCATGATGGAAATTTACGATAAAGCCCATCCGAGGGCAGGATTAAAAGGAAAAAAAGATACGAATACTATCAACAACGATATTGGCGGTGAAAAAAGTAAATGAGACCCGGCTTTTTCCGAGGTAAAACCGAGGGAAAAAGCTTTTGTCGAATTTAATGAAACTCAAATATTACAAACGTAGTGAAGTAATATTTGATAGTTGAATTATCCCTGCCAAGGGAAGGGGTATCCCGTGCAAGCGCAGCGAGACACGGGAACCAGTTTGTAAAGGAGATATAAATGAAAATACGATCAACGACGATATTGGCGGTGAAAAAAAATAACAAAGTAATTGTTGCCGGCGACGGGCAGGTAACGCTGGACACAACTATTCTGAAACACGGAGCGCGTAAAGTGCGCCGGCTTTATAATAACGAAGTGATTGTTGGTTTTGCGGGTGCTACTGCCGATGCCTTTACGCTGTTTGACCGTTTTGATCAGAAGCTTGAACAGTATCACGGTAATCTACTGCGTTCGGCGGTTGAACTGACCAAAGACTGGCGTACCGACCGGGTTTTAAGGCATCTGGAAGCACTGATGATTGCTGTCAGCAAAGATCATTCACTGATAATTTCCGGCAATGGCGATGTCATAGAATCAGATGATAATGTAATGGCAATTGGCTCCGGCGGTCCTTTCGCGCAGGCCGCGGCGCGCGCTCTCGTGCGTCATTCGGAATTATCCGCTGCAGAAATTGCCAGACAGGCGATGAAAATTGCCGCGGAGATTTGTATTTATACCAATGAAAATATCACGCTGGAAGAAATAGACTGTAATGAAGAAAGACCGAAAGAAAAAAATAAGAGCAAAAGCAAGGAGTAAAAATAAAATATGTCCCCAAACGGATTAACGCCGAGAGAAATTGTCGAAAAACTTGACCGTCATATCATTGGGCAGGCCGATGCCAAAAGGGCTGTAGCTATCGCCCTGCGCAACCGCTGGCGTCGTCAGAATGTTCCCGAAGAATTGGCCGATGAAATATCGCCGAAAAATATTATTATGATTGGACCTACCGGAGTAGGTAAAACGGAAATAGCCAGAAGACTGGCCAAACTGGATAATTCGCCGTTTTTAAAAGTGGAAGCGTCAAAATTCACGGAAGTGGGCTATGTCGGCCGTGATGTTGAATCAATGATACGTGATCTGGTGGAATTATCGGTAAATATGGCCAAGTCCGAAGAACAGGACAGCGTTCGCGCGAAAGCGGCGGAAATGGCGGAGGAAAAGCTGCTAGATCTTTTGTTGCCCCCCAGACCGGCGGAAAAACGGACGGAAGAAATGCTGGCTGATACGGAAAACGCAGGAGAATCTGTCATGCAGAGCGAAGAACAATCGAGGAAAAATGATGCGACGCGGGAAAAGCTGAGGGCAATGCTCAAGGAAGGCAAACTCGATAACCGAATTGTCGATCTGGAAGTAACGGAAGTGCGCAGCGGCCCGATGATTGAAATATTTTCCGCCGCCGGCATGGAGGATATGGGGCTCAATATCAAAGATATGCTGGGTAATGTTTTTCCGCAGAAAAAGAGGCAGCGAACGGTCAAGGTTCCGGAAGCGTTGGAAATTCTAGAGGAAGAAGAGGCGCAGAAGCTCATAGATATGGATAAAGTAACTAAAACGGCGCTGGATTGGGTGGAGCAATCGGGAATCATCTTTCTTGATGAAATAGATAAAATTGTCGGCAGTGATTCGGCGCACGGGCCGGATGTCTCCCGTGAAGGCGTGCAGAGGGATTTACTACCGATTGTGGAAGGCTCTAATGTTAATACGCGGCACGGGATGGTCAGAACTGATCATATTCTCTTCATTGCCGCGGGGGCTTTCAGCGCTGCCAAGCCATCGGATCTGATTCCGGAATTGCAGGGTCGTTTTCCCATTCGTGTGGAACTCGATTCGCTAGGCAAGGATGAATTCATTAGAATTTTGACCGAGCCGAAAAATGCGCTCGTTAAGCAATATGTTGAAATGATGGCGACCGAAGGAATTAAATTGACTTTTCAGGAGGACGCCATCGCCTCTATTGCGGAAATTGCAACTCAGGTTAACGAAAAAACGGAGAATATCGGGGCGCGCCGGCTTTATACGATAATGGAAACACTGCTGGATGAAATATCATTTGAAGCCCCGGACATGAAGAAAAAAGATATTAAAATAGACGCTAAATATGTGGAAAACAAGCTGGACGAGATTGTGGAAGATGAAGATTTAAGCAGGTATGTATTATAAAAAGATAAGGGCTTGGGAAAAAGACCCCTGGAGGAAGGAGTAGAATATAATGGAGCATATTCAGAACTCAATGGAAAGGGCAGATATTCTACTGGAGGCTCTGCCCTACATTCGGCGATTTTATAACAAAACAATCGTCATCAAATATGGCGGGCATGCCATGGTTGACGAAACACTGAAGGATAAATTCGCGCAGGATGTCGTAATGATGAAATATATCGGGATTAATCCTGTTGTTGTGCATGGCGGAGGCCCGCAAATCGGCGCTTTGCTCAAAAAACTGGGCAAGGAATCAAAATTCATCCAGGGCATGAGGGTGACCGACAAAGAAACGATGGATATTGTGGAAATGGTGCTGGTCGGCATGGTCAACAAGGAAATAGTCGGCCTGATCAACCGCCACGGCGGCAATGCGGTGGGTTTAAGCGGTAAGGACGGAAATTTGATAATCGCGGAAAAATACCTTTTAAGTGAAGAAAAAGCAAAAAATACACCGCCGGAAATTATTGATATCGGACTGGTGGGCAAGGTGAAAAGCATCAACGCGCAATTAATTACATCATTGGCGCAAAATGGTTTTATTCCGGTCATTGCGCCGACGGGAATAGGTGATAATGGTGAAACATACAACATCAATGCTGATATCGTTGCCGGAGAAGTAGCGGCGGCGCTAAAGGCGGAAAAACTTTTACTGCTTACCGATGTGCAGGGAGTGCTGGATAAAGAAAAAAAACTTATTAATACAATGAGCGATAAGGACGCTTTAAAAATGATTGAAGACGGTATCGTCGAAGGAGGAATGTTCCCTAAAGTAAAGTGCTGTTTAAAAGCGCTGAAGGGAGGCGTCAGAAAGGCGCACATCATTGACGGCAGGCTGAAACACGCCATTTTGCTGGAGGTGTTTACGGATAGGGGGATTGGAACCGAAATCGTTTTATGAGCGGCTTCGGAAAATGTCCATAGCCGGCGTTGCGCTTCGTATCGCGTCGTTGCGACCTACGTAAAAGTAGGCCTCACTCCACGATACTTGCGCTCCTTGCCTCTGGAACATTTTGCGAAGCCATCAAATTAATAAGGAGATAGAAAATGAATGATAAGGAATTAATGGCATTGTCCAGTGAAAATATTATGAATACGTACAAAAGGTTTCCCATTGTTCTGGTCAAGGGTGAAGGGCCGAAAGTGTGGGATATTAACGGCAGGGAATATCTTGATTTTGTTGCGGGAATTGCCGTTTGCAATTTAGGCCATTGTCATCCTCAAGTTGTGGCCGCACTGAAAAAACAGGCTGAGGAATTGTTTCATGTTTCAAATTTATATTATATCGAAACGCAGATAAAGCTGGCCAAACTGCTGACGGACAATTCATTTGCGGATAAGGCTTTTTTCTGCAACAGCGGTGCGGAAGCCAACGAAGCGGCGATTAAACTGGCGCGAAAATACGCACACGAAAATCTGGGTGCTGATAAATTTGAATTAATTACGATGAAGGATTCCTTTCACGGCCGGACGATGGCGACAATTACAGCTACCGGCCAGGAGAAATTCCAGTTTGGTTTTACACCGCTGCTGGACGGTTTTAAGTATGTGCCTTTTAATGATTTGCAGGCTCTGGAATCCGCCATTTCCGTAAAAACCTGTGGAATAATGCTGGAACCGGTTCAGGGCGAGGGAGGAGTTATTATCCCTGATGACAGGTATCTGGCAAAAGTTCGGGAAATTTGCGACAGGCATGATATTCTGCTTATTGTTGATGAAGTGCAGACCGGCATTGGCCGGACGGGAAGGCTATTTGCCTATGAACACTCCGGCATTGAGCCGGACATTATGACTCTGGCCAAGGCGCTGGGTAACGGTTTCCCGGTAGGTGCGATGCTGGCCAAGGATGAAATAGCAAAAGCCTTTACTCCCGGCAATCATGCGTCCACTTTCGGCGGCAATCCGCTGGCGATGGCGGCGGGCTATGCTGCCGTATCGGCAATTCTGCAGGAAGGCGTGCTCGATAATTGCCGCAAAATGGGCGAATATTTTCTGACGCAGTTAAAAAAACTGCAAGGCAAATACAGGATAATCAACGCAGTCCGGGGCAAAGGATTGATGCTGGCCTGTGCTTTGGATATTGAGGGAGCGGATATTGTCAATGAATGCATGAAGCGGGGATTGTTAATTAACTGTACCGGCGGTAAGACCCTGCGTTTCGTTCCGCCTCTTGTTATCAACCGGAACGACATTGACCGGGCAATCGGTATTCTGGATAATGTGCTGGAGGGGAGATAATGAAGAAAGACTTATTGAGTATTTACGAGCTTGAGGCATCAGATTTTGAAAAAATATTTGCCAAAGCCGGACGCCTGAAAAAAGCGCTGAAGACAGGCAGGCCCCATGCTTCGTTAAAAGGCAAAACACTGGGGATGATATTTGATAAATCATCCACCCGTACGCGGATATCTTTTGAAGTGGGTATGTATCAATTGGGCGGAATTGCGTTGTTTTTAAATTCACGCGATACGCAAATCGGCCGAGGCGAAATTATCGCAGATTCGGCGCGGATGATGTCGCGCTATCTGGATGCCATTATGATTCGCACTTATGCGCAGGCCAGTGTGGAAGAATTTGCCAAATATGCCACTATCCCCGTTATTAACGGTCTTACGGATCTTTTGCATCCTTGCCAGATATTGAGCGATTTGTTTACGATTATTGAAAAAAAGGGCTCTTATGAGGGGCTGAAGGTTGCGTATATCGGCGACGGCAACAATATCGCAAACAGCTGGATTGAAGCAGCGGCAAGACTGCCTTTTCAATTAGCGATAGCTTGTCCTGATGGCTACGACCCTGATGCCCGGATTATGGCGCGGGGTATGAAGGAATCAAAGCTGGGAATCGAACTGTATCGCGATCCGATGGAAGCGGCGGCAAATGCCGATATTATTTACACGGATGTCTGGGCGAGCATGGGGCAGGAAAACGAACAGGAAAGCCGTAAAAAAGTATTTAAAAATTTTCAGGTTAACAGGAAAATCGTTAAAAATGCCAATAAGGATGTCATTGTGATGCACTGTCTGCCGGCGCACCGCGGCGAAGAAATAACCGCAGATGTGATTGACGGGCCGCATTCCGTTGTCATTGACGAGGCGGAAAACCGGCTGCATGTGCAGAAGGCGATTCTGGAAATATTACTTTAGGTGGAAGTCAGAAGACAGAAGTAAGCAGTGATCAAGCATCCGTATGAGGTTGATCTCATAGAGAAAGAAGCAGTCCGCAATCCTTATCGCATCAGGAGAATACTCACGGAAAGAGAGGTGTTGTATGCACAGGTTAATTAGAAAAAAGCATTCCACTTTTATACAAATTCTTATCAATCATAAAAAGTTACGTTCTTATATTAGAAATGCGGAAGCTTTTATGGTAAATAAAAATAATATTTTGTTTATCATCTTCACTAGCCTGTTTTTAATTATTAATATAACCCCCTCATTTGCTGAAATCAAAGTCTTCGAAAAACAAGTCGAAGAAACAATAAGCCGTGGTCAAAGCCAAGACCAAGTTGAAGCGTTTGCCCTTCAGAAAGCAAAGCGCCTTGCCGTGGAAGAAGCAGGTACTTATATATCATCTCTTTCGGTTGTGCAGAATTATAAGTTACAAAAAGATGAAGTAACAGCACTGGCTTCAGGCATTGTCCAAGCTAAGATCATAGGTATTCCTTCTATAAGAATTGATAATAAAATCGTCTATGTAAAGGTTAAAGCTCGAATTGATGTCGATACTTTTATCCTTGACCGACAAATTCAGGAAATCATGAAAGAGAAGGGTACCCTGAAGATACTTGAAGCTGAGAGAAAGAAAAACAAGGAACTTGAAGAAAAACTAGCCAATCTTAAAAGCTCTGAAGTGAAACGGCTTGAAGAATTGAACGCGCAGGCTTTAGCACTGGAACGTGAACGTGATAAGCAAAGCCTCTTTAGAAAAGAACAGGCGCTAAAAGCAAAAGGTGAGCTAAGCAAAGTTGAGGCGCAACGTTTGGCAAAAGAACGGGAACTTCAAGAAAGGATTAGCAAAACTTTGGCTGAACAGGAAAAGGCAAAACTCGAAGAAGCGATGGCCTTGGAAGCTGAGCAAGATAGGATCAAGCGGGCACAACTGGAAAATGAACAACGCTGGAATGATTTGGCACGCAAAGCCCAGCTTTCGCAAGATCAATGGGTGACAATCGATGACAGTCTATCCATGAAACAGGCACTCAACGAAGTAAAAGATCTGAAAAAGGAAGTCGCCAATCTCAAATCCCGCCTAGATTTTCAGTATCAAGAAAACAGGAAAAACCTTCAAGCCGCTTATGATCAACAACTCCTATTAGTGAGTAATAATTTTGCAAACAGCATCCTAGAAAAGGATCCTTTTGAGACTAATGATGAATATAAAAAAAGAGTAACAACACATAAAGCAAAATTAAACCAGATGAAGAGAGAAAACAGAACAATTGTTCGGAGATTGGAAATCGAGAAAAAGAGAAAATTATCCGAAACGGAAGTTCAATATCTAGAACATCAACTGAAAATTTTGGAGCCATTTATTAATCGTTTGAAAGCAATACAGGATCGGAAATTCACTCTGCCAGAAGGCGGAGCCGTGACAGTCGAGTTAGAGTTTCCTGATGCGGAGAAAAGCCGTTTTCCCATGCGTCTTCAGTATAATGGGCAATCATGGTCTGTTTGGTGGCCTTATACGGATCGTAATGCAGCAAAGGACTTTTACAAAACTCGAATCTATATAAAGGCGTCTGGATTATTTCAATTAGGGGAATGGCCAGAAAGTGCTTATAAACTCACGGCCGTACGTATTATACATCAAGGAACAAACGAAGAATGGGAAATCCAACTCGAACAACCGCTGGAATATACCGAAATTTCTAGATTTGCAGAAACCAGGGAAAGCGTAGAAGTCGCTAAGAAATTAATGGATATAGATGATGCCGAGAAAATTGATCTTGGTTATATTGAATTCAGTGGAAAAAGTCTATCGGAGTCAGGTTTCTTTATTTTAATTGAAGCGGATAATGACGAAAAAGCATGGGATATTATTAATATTTCAAGGACGAGAATGCCAAGAAATCGAGATACTCAGGAAATAATCTTTGTTATGTTAGAAAATGATAAAGTAATACATGCCGAACCTGCTTATGTTATACCAAAAGAAAATACAGGTTTAACCTTAAAACCATGGGCAAGCCCATGGGAATGCGACGCTCTTTACAATTATAAGAAGAAGAGTGACTATCACCCTTGTCATAGTCGTCTGACAATGGTCCAGGCTGGGAAATCCTTTGCGAAAAATGTTATTGCAGTTGTTTATACTTTAGGCTTAGCGGCTGGCACGTTTCGAGTAATCGATAAGAATAAAGTGAACGATATAATCGAAGATATTGATATTCCTAATGCAATCAAAAAATGGCGATTAGACAACGAGTAATTAAATATTGCCCCAGATTACTAAAAGGTCGGGAAAACAAAAAAATGAAAAGGATATCCTATTAATTGTTCCTTTCAAAAGGAAAATAGTTGAGAAAAAGTGCGTTTTGGATTTTTAAAACCAGCTTTCGATACAATTTGGCAGGCATGTAGTTTTGATATCTAGTTAAATATGATGAACAGGAAAATTGGAATCTGTAACGATAAATGAACTTTATTGCATTAGGAATTGAAATGTATTTTACAATTATCATTTTAAGTTTAATTCTCTTCATAATTTTACTGTTAAGCACACTTCATTTCGCTGCTAAGAATAAATTTTGGAAGCCTACAATTTATTTTTCCATTACATCAATGGCTTCAATTATCCCTATATGTCAGTTGGGTTGCATTGAATTATCTGATAAAATATGTTTTATTTGCAGCATAAACAGCATATTAGTGGTTTTTTCTTTTGTAATTTTTTTAATATTTCTAATATTAGGTTTATGCCATATCTGCAAACATGAGAAAAAAAAGCAAAACGATAAGGATAACAATAATCTGTATCTCAATGTGCCACGGGGAGGATATGGCATATTAACAAACAAAATGGAGCAACATTCATTAATAACTTACAATATATGGTGGTGCACGGCTTTAGTTGGCTATGATAAGGTGAACGGCATTTCATTTTTATGCCATTTCGACATACCGTGCAGTGCCTCAGCGATTCCAGAGATTGTAAAATATATTATGAAGCTTACTCCAAATCATGAATTTGAAATATATCTTGTTAGTGGAACTCGTTTCTCGTATTCATTCAGAACTAGTAATAATATTCGCAAGGAGCTTTCCAAATTTCCTGGTTTTAAAATTGTGGGCGAAGATAGAGGTTACACTTCACCTGTTGAGGCGAAAACTGTCATAGTTGACGCTAAGAGCTTTAACCATAATGTATACTCTCAATTTTGTGGCGTCTCAATTCTAAAAAGACCAAAAATGTGGCGGGTAAATGGTTCAGCCTAAAAATAGTTTTAAAAATTTAGACGATTGAGGACTTCAAAATATCAATTTAAAAGACTTAATAATTGAAGAAAAAAATATAAACAAGATGACGAAAGATAAAACAAACATAAAAATAATAATTATTAAGTATTAAGGGGATGCAGAAGATAGATGACGAAAAAAATACAACATAAGCAATTTTATACCGTGGAAAGATTCCAAAGTTTTGCAATCATTCCACCTGCGTTTTTTACGTATTTCAACATAACCATTTATTTGCAAAATGATGATTCAAGTTTTGCTATATATAAAAAAATAATGATTAATTTAGGAGGGAAAAAGTGGCTAAAGAAGTTAAAAGGGTTGTATTGGCTTATTCGGGAGGATTGGACACGTCGGTTATTGTCTGCCGGCTGAGCTGAAATATTTTGGTGCAATCATGATGTTTGTTCCATCTGTTTCGGTTAAGGATACAAGCCCGAAAAGACAAGAAAGATATATAGAGAATGGATAAAAAGAAGAAACAGGCAAATCCGATAGTATTAGGCGCTGATTTGTTGTTCCATGAACTGGCGACTCTTATTGACAAAAGCAAAAAGCAGTTGGTATCAGCTGTTAATAATACATTATGCCTTTTGTTTTGGCAGGTCGGGGAAAAAATCAACGCCCATGTTTTAAAATTCAAAAGAGCTGAATACGGCAGACAAATAATTCCTTCGTTAGCAAGACAACTCACGGCTGCATATGGGATCTGTTTTGAAGAAAAAAATCTAAGGCGTATGATGCAATTTGCCGAGCAATTTCCGGATATTGAAATTGTCGTTACGCTGTCACGACAATTAAGCTGGTCACATTTTCTTGTGTTAATACCTATCAGAAACAAGGATGCCAAGTTATTTTATGCACAAATGTGTGCCAATGAATTATGGAGTGTCCGCGAATTGCGCAAACAAATAGAAAACAAAATATTCGAAAGAAAATCACTGGCCAAAATTCAATTACGGCAAGATACAGAGCTATCAACTGTAGCTTTCAAAGATCCATATTTTCTTGATTTTTTGAATTTGAAAGAGGGCTATCTGGAAAGCGATCTGGAGTCGGCAATTCTAAAAGAGCTGGAGGCTTTCATTCTGGAACTTGGCAGAGGTTTTGCTTTTGTCGCACGGCAGAAACGAATGATTATTGATAACGAAGATTTTTATCTTGATTTACTTTTTTATCATCGCAAATTAAAAAGACTTGTTGCTATAGAATTGAAGTTGGGGAAGTTTCAGGCAAAATATAAGGGA
>JAKLDS010000035.1 GCA_022703375.1 Deltaproteobacteria bacterium
CCTCATCTCACCTCATTAGTTATTTTGACCTACAACGAACTGGAGTACACGAAGAAGTGTGTATTGAGTATTCGCAAGCATACCAGGGAGGATTACGAGATTATCTTTGTGGACAATGGTTCGACGGACGGGACGGTTGAATGGTTAAAGAAGCAGATTCGGGAGAACAAAAGCTACAAATTAATCGACAACAAAAAGAATCTGGGATTTGCCCGGGGTTGCAATCAGGGGATTGAAGCCGCGCAGGGCGAGTACATATTGCTTTTGAACAATGATGTTGTGGTTGCGGAAGGATGGCTTACCGGTCTTTTGTCATGTTTAAGTTCTGCGCCTGATGCCGGGATAGTAGGTCCCATGACGAACAACATCAGCGGTATTCAGCAGATTATTGATGATGAATACCGGACGGTGGACTATCTGGACAAATACGCGGCAAAGTTCAGAGAAAAATATCAGCACCGGCGGATACCCTTGCGGCGGATAGTCGGTTTCTGCATGCTTTTTAGGCGTTCTTTGGTGGAACAAATCGGATTATTGGACGAGAGTTTCGGCACGGGCAATTTTGAGGATGACGATTTATGTTTAAGGGCGGAGCTTGCCGGATACAAAAACTACATTGCCGGGGATGTATTTATTCATCATTTCGGCAGCCGGAGTTTTATCGGCAACAGGATTGATTACAGTGCGGCCATGTCCGGCAACCGGAAAGTAATTGACAAGAAATGGACACTGAGCACCCAAACCGAGGAAGGCAGGAAGCTTTCCCTTTTGCGGGCAACGGAGATTGCCAATGAACATTATTCGCAGGGGAAGATGGATCAGGCCATAGAGACGCTCATCAACTGCATCAAGCTTACTCCTGATGCCGGAGAGATTTACTATTCGTTAATGCGGATGTTTATGGAGGGCAAAAGATTTGCCGAGGCCTGGGCGGTAATGGGCAACATACCGGAAGCGGTAAAAGATGAAATCAAGACCCTGGAATATGCAGGTTTCATTAAGGAAGGCCTCAATCTGGATGATGAGGCCGCTGATTTTGCAGGGAAAATATTATCGCTAAAGGATAATTATGCTCCCGCCCTTAATTTGCAGGGTATTTTGGCTTATAAGAAAGCCGACAGGGAAAAGGCGGAGGGTTTATTTAAAAAGGCCATTGAGTCTGATCCCGGTTACGGAGAAGCTTATACCAATCTGGGTGTTTTATACTGGGGGCAGGAGAAAAAAGAAGAAGCTTTCTCTTTTCTGCAAAAGGGATTTATTTTATCCCCCAACATTCCCGATGTCAGTTCGCTTTATTATTCCGTAATTTCTTCTGTGGGCAAATTCAGTGAAGCCGAAGCCGATTTCCGCGAAGCGGCAAGATTATATCCCCAAAACAAAAACATTGCTTTCCTCTTAATTGATATATTGATTCAGCAGGGAAAACTAAACGATGCCATCAACAAGATTGAAGATGCTCTCGCCCTATTCGGTCCTGATGAAGGGACACTCAATGCGGCGCTGGCCATCAGGGAAAAGGTTGGCCCTTTAAGAGTGGATAAAGCAAAACCCAACACTCTTTCTTTTTGCCTGATTGTCAAAAATGAAGAGAAGTATCTTGTCAAGTGCTTAAGAAGCATCAGAGACATTGCCGACGAAATCATTATTGTGGATACCGGCTCTACGGATAAGACGAAGGACATTGCCAAAGTATTCGGCGCCAGAATCTTTGATTTCCCCTGGACGGGGGATTTCTCCGCCGCCCGCAATCATTCCCTGCAACAAGCCGAAGGCAACTGGATTTTCGTCCTCGATGCCGATGAAGTGCTCTCAACAAGAGACTTCCCCGAATTAAATAAAATAATTTCCAGAGAAAATAAAAACGCCGCGGCCTATACTGTTACAACAAGAAACTATGTTGAAGAACCTAATCTTTTCGGCTGGACGCCGAATAAATATGAATATGCAGAAGAAGCAGGATTGGGTTGGATTCCCAGCGTCAAGGTAAGATTATTTACAAATAGGGGGAATATCTATTTTTCTTATCCGGTTCATGAAACACTGGAAGATTCAATCATCAAGAAAAATATTCCAATTAAATCCTGTAATATTATTGTCCATCATTATGGCAAGCTTTTCGGAGAAGCAAAGAAAAAAGGCGAGGAATATTATTTATTGGGCCGCATTAAACTTGAACAGAACCCTGATGATTGTAATCACATCCAGGAATTAGCCAGACAAGCCCTTTCTCTGGAGCGATATGAAGAATCCATCGAGTTATTATTGATTCTGTTAAGCAGGATTAAAGCAAAGCCAATACTCAAGTCTTCGCTTAAGTATAGCCATACAATGAAGATGGACCCGGAAACAGAAATATACATCATGCTGATCTCGGCATATCTGGCTATTGATCGCTTCGAGGAAGCTTTGGCTTCTGCTCAAAAAGCTATTGCGTTAAGTCCCGACATCAAAGAAGTTATGCAGAACTATGCGCATTGTGAAACAATTGCCGGTTCCCTTGAAAAGGCGCACCACATTCTAAACAATTTGCTGAGCAAAGAGCCGGAATACCCTCCCGCGCTCATTTTGCTTGCCGTTATTTATTGCCTCAGGGGAGAAAACGAAAAGATGCAAAGTATTTTTAAAATTCTGCTGAATAGACGCTTTAATATTACAACCTGCCTTAATACATTTGCGCGCAGTTTTTTTCTTCAAAAAAACAACGTCCCTGCCCACCTGATTATAAAGGCAATAGTTGACAATAATATTAGCGATAATGAAACAACAAAATTGCGGCAGATGTTTGCAGGCAGTTAACAGGATAAGTTCTTATCTTATAATTCCGTGCAGAACACTTCAAAACACTTTTGCTGTATTGCAGAAGTATGAATTTTTGCCATTGATGAAACGGGGCGCACATTAGCCTTGCTGGCAATTTGTTCCTGAGCCTTGTTTATAAAATAAAAACCGCCGTAATTTTCAAAAACCCTGAACTGCTCCACATAATTATTTGTTTGTATATCACTGACACCCAGCCGGATTATATATTTAACGTCTTGATTCATTCCTTCCGGCATTTCCTGTTTAAGAATTTTATTCATCTTACCGCATTCTTTTCTCAGTAAAATACATTCTTTTATCGAAACCAAATCAGCCGAAAGAATCTTTTGTTCTTCTTCCCTGAATTCATCTGTTGCATCCAGCCACATTATAAATTCTTTAGTGGCATATTTAATGATTTCGTTGCGGGCGGCGCAATCATCAGCCGCAGATGGGAATACATATACTTTGGCGCCGTATTCTCCGGCAATTTCTTTTGCTGCAACAGTTGAACCGGCATCGGCAATGATTATTTCATCGGCGAAATCCGCAATAGAAGAAAGGCAGCGCCGCAAATTATCTTTTTCATTTTTAGCAATAATACAAACGGAAACCGTCGCTCGGGCTGGCTCTGCTGTATTTTCCGGCGGTACAACCAGCTTCTTTGCCTGATGCGTTTTATTTTTTTGTTTTTTCATAACACATTCCGATCCGCAGATTTGATAGGCTGAAAGTAATCATTTCTTTCATATTGTCTTTCAGCGATTTTCTCATTTCCCTCAGCAATTTTCTTGTGCCGTGGCCGTGGTTGCCGGATGTTTTTACATTATAAGCGGACAATAATCAACGCCATTTTTTAGCTTTTCTTGATCGGTCTTATTGTTCTTATTTTAAAGCTTGCCAGGAGGCCGGTCTTTGCGCTGTTCCTTTTTTAAGGAGATTGTTTCGATTATCTTTATCAGGATTCACAATGATAATATCTGATTACTGAAAATTGCCATTATAATAAAAAACCCTGGGCCGGAAAACCAGCGTCTGTCATTGGCAAAGGCTTCCTGTTCTGCGGTATCAGATTAAATTAAATGGAGGGCTAAGCTCTTATGCCTGTCCGAGAGAATCTTTTCTCTGGAATTGGTATCACATTTGTGGTGGCGGCCTCTTTTTCCGAATTATCAGCTTTCGCATTTAATCCGGCTGCAATATTCAGATTGATATCAATCAGAATATTTAGTTTGTCGGGCTCCGGATTCGCCATCACCTGAATGATTCTTTTATCAATAAATACACTCAGAGTCAGGAGGTCTTCTTTCAATTGCTTAGGCAGAGCATTGTCCGGTCTAACTAATTCCGACTGCAAAATAGTCCAGACACGCTGGTTAGTGCGCAATGCCTCGTCCAGTTCGTTATCACGATTGGGAGATTCCCAGTTCTTCTGGCAATCAGACAGCATAATTGCACAACGTGTCAGAGCCGCTGCTTCAATCTCTCTTCCCGACATATTGCCGGAATTTTTCGCTGTTCTATACGCTTCGAGTTGTAGTGCGGACATTTTTTAAAACCTCCCGTTCGTATTCTATAAGTTTTTTACTGGCTCTCAATGCCGCATAATAATCGTTTTTCAGCAGGCATTCGCTTATTTTTTCCACATAACCAAGTGTACTGGGCACTGCTTTGACAAGATCCCTTATTAATTCCCAGTATGTTTTATGATATTTAACAAGATTAGTGCCATCAATATACATTAACTGAATTACAAAATATATTTTGCTGCAATAGCTTATCGCCTGATCTTCGCGCATTATATCTTTTTGACGAAGAATCGGAATACTGTTTTCAATAATAAACTCCGAGCGATGTTTGCCATTCTGAATAACTGCACCGCCAATTATTATTTTCTCCTGAGGTTTAAGCGCTATTTTCAGTGCCATAGAGAACTCATGCTTTCATAGTCAGGATTGCGCCCGGTTCAGTATTTTCAATGGGCACATCAATGCTTTGTTTTAAAGTATCATTAACAGCAAACAGTTTGCCTATGGCATCGCCCAGTTCCTGATCCGTTGCATCTTCGTTCAGCTTTACGCTGGAAACAATTTCTTTTGCTTCCGCCGGAACAGCAGAGCCCCATATTTCCGCCTGGATGTGATTCAATTCCAGAATAAGTTCAACTCTCTGATATTTCGCGATTGGGAAAAATGGAGGAAAACTTACTACATTCAAGTTATCTAACTGAGCTTGCAGATTGGATATGCGGGCAGCTATCTTTACAGCTTGTCCCGAAGGAGCATTTCCCTCTCCAGCGAAAACACCAGTGTTCATCTGGCCGGAAGTCAAAACAGATTTGTTTTCACCTCTGGAGATATTTGAGCCGCCAGGGCGAATCGCATTCTGCAGTCCCTGATACGGATTAATACTATTTATCATCATCATTCTGCTCCATTAATTCTCAGATGGGGAGGAATTCTTCCCCCCCATCTGATGATGTTACTATATATCTACTACTGGAACAATCTCAACACCGACTGAGCTGCCTGCGCCGAGAGGCTCAGAGCTGTGGTGCTCAGAGACTGACGGGTTTGCAGCATCAGCATGTTGGCGCCTTCTTCGTTGGCGTCGGCCAGAACCAGCTTATCCGAACCTTCAGTCAGAGTATTAATCATGTTCGTGGAGAAATCCTGACGAACGGTAATAATACTCAGGTTGCCTGACAGTTTCGAAGAGTTGTTTCTCAATGTTACCAAGGAATTATCCAGCTGGGTAATGGATGCATTGATGAAAGTGGCACCCTGAGCCCAGTCAGTTGTTCCGGTATCCGCCGCTGTAATGTTCAAGCCATTTACACCAGTGGTTGCGTCAAAACCGATAACATCCAGCGTGGTGCCTTCAAACGTAACGGTCAGCGTTCTTGATGCCGCAGTAGCGGAAAGCAGGTTTTTGCCTTTGTATCCGGCATCCTCCGCCAGCTCGTCTATCTGGGTGCGCATTGTCGCATACTGTTGCTGGAGCGAGGTAAGTTCCGACGGCACTGCAGCTACATCTTCTACTGTCGCTGTTGCGCCGGGTGAGCTTACTGAACCGGATGTAAAATCAGTAGTCGAAGTTGTAGAGGCAATTGTAATAGTAGCTCCGTTTGCGGTTGCAGTAAATGTTAAGGACGCAGCATTGATTGCAGCAGCTAACTGGATGGCATCTTCTGCATCACTGCCGCCGACATAAAATCCCTTTGCGCCTGCCGGAGCCGCCGCGGAAGCCGTAAACGCCGTGCCGCCGATGGTAATTACAGCATCGGCCGCAAATGAAGCCAGGGTAATACGAGCTGTCGCCGCAACATCGCTTGCGCCTGACGCGCTTAAAGCTGACTGGGCAAGACCTTTGGCCTGTTCAATCAGTGATGTGATTGCCGAGATGCCTTTATCTGCGGCATTAATTGTGGAAACGGCCTGCCCCATGGCATCCTTCAAGCTGTCAATAACTGAAGCGCGCGATGTCAATGATTGAGATGCAAAATAAGACACCGGATTATCAATAGCGGTGTTAACTTTCTTGCCTGAAGAAAGGCGTTCCTGGGTTCTGTCTAAAAGGTTAACTGTGTTCTGCAGAGCTAATAGATTGGACCTCATACCTGAGGTTAATGATACGTCGTTGATAGCCATAATTTTTTCTCCTTTTCTAGGTTAGTTTTCCGACCTTTCTGGCCGGTTTTTTTGTTTTGCCGCTGGCTTGCGGCTATTGATTTTTTGACTGGCCCGTTGTTTTCCCACCTCCTTTCTGACCTGATTGTCAGTCGCCTTTGGATATATTATCGTCAACTGCATAAAAAACTTTAGCCGTTCCGCCATTATTTGTAATTTTCTAAATAATTCAGAATAATTAGCGTCATGCTGCGTTTTTCTTCCGGTATTCTGCTTCCTTTTTCTGCATTTCGTTCTCTGTTTTTTTTAAGTTTCCCCACTCCTTCTCCGATAATGATTATAAATAGTTAATTTGGGGAGAATTGTTAATGGCCGAATCTTTCATAACTTCTTACATCAACCGTTATGTGCCGTCCCTATATACCAATAATTACGGTGTATCATCGGGCGCCATAGATGGTTTCTTCTCCTCGACCTATGCCAATTCGCAGGCTAATCTGGATTCTCTGTCCGGAACAATTCTCGGGCAAGGGATAGATTATTTTCAGAATGGCAATTACAACCGAGCCATAAATGCTTTCCGGCGCGCTGCCGCTCTTTCCCCTTTCTCCGATAATGCCGTGCAATCTTATAATTATATTGCTCAGTCTTACTTGCGTCAGGAAAAAACAGACGAAGCCATCAAAACCTACAAGGAAGCAATCCGTATTTACCCTCGGCGCGATGAATTGCACCGGTCACTGGCCGACATTTATTTTAATGAAGGAATGCCGGAAGAAGCGCTGCTGGAATATGAAGAAGCCGTAAAAATCAATCCTGATGATGAAGAAAGCCGCTATTCTCTCGGGCAATCTTATATTTCGGCAGGAGAGTTGGAGAAGGCCCGTCAACAATTTTCTGAAGTAGCGCGTTTATCACCCGTCAGCGCTGCCGGCTATTATGGATTGGGACAGGTGGCTCACGAACAGGGAAATTTTGAAGAAGCCATATCCAAGTTCAAAAAGGCCATCAGCGTCAACCGGAATTTTGAAATCGCCTATGTGGAACTGGGTAAGACATACGCCGATAAGGAAGATTTTATCAATGCCCAGGATATGCTGAGATTTCTGGAATCCAAATCATCAAGCAAGGCAACAGAGCTTTCTGCCTATATGGTACAGGTCCAGCAGCCTAAGATAATCGGCGCTTTGGGTATTAATGGCTTTAATACCACACTTGAAGCTGGAACTGAGGTCGCCGATCTCAGCTCAACACTGGCGACAGCCAATAAATCAAAGCTTTTTTCGCTGAATATCGCCTTCTCCAAAGATATGGATGAAGCATCAATCAGAGACCCTTTAAACTGGCAAATAACCCGCGCTAATCTTGCCGAAAACCATAGTGTTTATAACAACGGCCTGAGGATTTCCACCAAAGAAGCTGTTATACTATCCATGCCCGCCTATATTACCTACGATTCGGAAAATAATACGGCCACAGTTAATTTCTGGATAAAACAAAATTCGACTGCCGATGCGACCATTGATCCGGAACATATCGTGTTTAAATTTTCCGGTGTTGATGCTTACGGCAAGGCTATGGATATATCGGCGGATGAATACAGCGGATTTTCTTCAATAGCTTAAACTGTTTTCTCACAGGGGAATATACATGAGTGAAATAAGCGCTATCGTATCTTCAGCAATCGCATTACAGACTGCCAGGATACAGGACCAAATTGCCGTCAGCATCTTAAGGGCAAACGCTCAAGCCGCGCAGGCAATGGCTGATTTGCTTATGCAAAACTCCCGTCAAATTAAGATATTATCTGATAATATTGCAGCCGGCAGGATAGATTTGTTTGTTTGATATTTCTGTTTCAAGCCATTACATTAATATTAAAGCCCTTGGATTCATCACCGGCAAGCGGTTCTTTTGTGGAATAATAAGTAGTTGTTGTGCCGCCGGAAACATAAATCCGGCCGCATTCTGGACAGATGGCGGTATGTATTTGGACAACCGAACGGGCGTTCAGCCCTTCCCTCTGTGCTTTTTCCGCATTATTGCGGACATGCTCCTGCTCGTGGCCGGCAACAACCTGCGCCGCCATTTCAGCGGGAATATATGTGGGGCTTTGCATAGAGACGGAAGAATCACCAGACTGGTCCTTATATCTCCTGGATCTTCAGGTCTGACATTGTCTTGGTATTAACTCCTGTAGATTCTTCGACTCTTTGATATTAACAGGTTTCTGCGCAACTTCAATTTTCGCCTGAAGCGGCACGGAATTGTTTACCGGCAGATTAACCGCCGTTGCAGCGTATCCATACTCATAATTTTGATTGGTTAACGAATTAATCATAAATAATTCCTCACCTGCGCTTTTGATTAATGATTAAATCTTTCTGGAATATGTGATGTTGATTCTGCTTAAGAAAAGGCTGCATTTCTTTCCGCATTGGTAGCCTGGGCAGCAGCTATGGCATATGCGGCGGCGGCATTTTGCGCCGCTGCGGCTGCCAGGGCTGCAGCGGCTGCTGCTGCGGAATGAGTATTCTCTCCTGCGGCGGCTCTGGCCTCAGCTGCCTCCTGAGCCGCTGCATTAGCTCTTGCTTCAGCTGCTGTTTTAGCTGCCAGAGCAAGCTGCAACGAAACTTTGCTGCTCAGTTGAGAAATATTATCTTCTCTGTTTCTTTTGATATCTTGATAATTATTGGAATTCTCATTATCAAGTATCTTTTGAATATCCGGCAAATCAGATGTCGCGCTGGCAGCAAGTACCGCAGCTTTCCTCCCCTCATGGGAAATATTAACTGTATCAGTTTTCCGGTTCCGGCCGGCTTCGGAATAATTTCTGCCAATAGTCGCATTAAACGTCTTTTGAGCAGTTTGCACTTGAGGCGCTGCGCTGGCTTGATATGCTATGATTGATGCATTCGCCAATTTAAATCATCTCTTTTCTTAATTTAAGCAAACGTATCAATAAGGCCCGTTCCCTTATTTGTCTGCTCTTGTGGTTTTACTGCCGGTGCTTCTTTAGGCTTTTCCGGCGCCTGCTGCACTTGTTGTTGCTGTTGAACATTTTGATATTGCTCTGTTTTTTGAATTTGCGCACTACCCTGAACTGGATTGATTGCCATTTTGCATCTCCTTCTGCCGAGCATTATCGGCTGATTATACTTTTAGTTATAGGGCATATCGGCATTTATTTAACAATACTTTAATTATGTCATTAATAATTTTTAATGGAATGAATTATTTGTAATAATAAAGACTTATCTTATTGTTTCTTCCTATTGTTTAAGAAATGATTTTGAACATGCTGATTATATTATTTACTGCGGATGAGTTGATCTATTGAAAATTATATATTTTTATCTAAATATCTCTTGTTTTTGCAGATTATTTATTTTTGCCAAAACTTCCTCCCAGTCATCGGGAGCCGTTTGTCGGAAAAGCCGGGCTGTCGGAAACCAGGGACTATCCTTCCTTTTTTGCAGCCAGCGGAAATCAGCGGCATAAGGCAGCAAAATCCAGAGAGGTTTACCCAGAGCGCCGGCCAAATGAGCGACTGCAGTATCTACGGAGATCACCATATCCATTTGTTCTATGAGCGCGGCGGTATCTCCAAAATCAAGGATTTCAGCGGCATGATCATGAAGACGCTGATCGTTCATGATTATCTGCCTGTCTCCATCACGATATTCGATCTGGAGAGAATGGAATTCGGCATTGTTTTCCAATAAGGGCAGCATCATATCCAAAGGAATACTGCGCCTGCGATCAATTTGCCGAACCACCCCTGATGACCAGACAAGTCCGATACGGGGACGGATTTTATCTCCCAACCGTGACTTCCATAAGTTTAATTTAGCTGCCGGCGCCTTCAGATAAGGCACATTGGCTGGAATTGATTCTACTTTTGTCTTGAATGCCAGAGGCAAACTCATAAAAGGACACTGCAAATCAAAATCCGGAAAAAAATCTCCTTTCGCAACTACGCAGGAAACACCCGGTATTTCTCTTGCCAGGGCATGCAGCGAAGCCGGAACTTCCAGAATAATTTCTGCGCCCTGCGCCGCCAGTAAAGAAACATATCGCAACATCAGTAAAGTATCTCCCAATCCCTGCTCATGATATATTAAAATTTTCTTATTCCTGATATCAACATTTCCCAACCATAATGGTTTCCCGAAATCACGGGCCAGCGGCAGATATTCTTTAAGTCGCCAACGCAACTCATACAAACTCCATCCTTCTTCGTATCGCCCCATTAGGAGTAATAAAATACTTTTATTCCATTGTGCATTGACATTTGCAGGATTCAGGGAAATTGCCTGATCATGGGCAACCAGGGCTTCTTCGTATCTTCCCAATACCTGTAAAGCGGAGCCACGATTATTGTATGCGGATGAATAATCAGCCTTGACGGCAATCGCCTTGTCAAAACAGGAAAGCGCCTCTTCATAGCGACCTAATTCTTGCAGAACTACTCCGCTGTTATAATAAGCGTTGGGATATGCTGGATTGATTTCAGTTGACTTGTTGAAAGAAACGAGCGCCTCTTCATAGCGACCGAGCATTTGCAAAACAATGCCGCGATTGCTGTGAGCCTCGGCAAAATCCGGCTTAAGGGCAATTATGACGTCAAAAGTGGCGAGGGCATCGGCCAATTCCCCTGATTGAAAAAGCCCAATCGCCTTTTTAAAGAGGGCTGGCGGCGCGATTTCCTGATTATGTTTATTATTATTTTTACCCGTTTGCTTACCCAATATTAAATGTAATTCATAATCGTCATTTTCCCAATTTGCGAAGCCATGTTATATGACGCCTGCATGGCAATTTCTTTCATTTGAAATGCCGTTATTAATTTCGCCAAGTCCACGTCTTCAATCCCTGATTTCATTGCTGTTATCTGTTCATTAAATGCTTTGTGGTTATTACTGGTAAGATCTAAAGAATTCATTTTGGCGCCGGTTTCTGTTTGCTTCTGCAAAACCTGCGATTGAACATTAATTAAAACATCTATTTGCGCGGCCACAGCTGTCACATCATGAGCTTCCAGCGCCTCTTTCAGGGTATTCAGAGTCTTCATCAGATCAACTGTGCCCGGACCACTCACCGTAACGGGACTTATTACCGGTGTCGGCGGTGTTCCCCCCTCAATAATCGTAAAAGATGCAGTGTTACCCTTTTGCCATTCTCCGGACAAGCTTATTGTTATATCGGCCCCAGCAGCGCCGTCAGCATTAATTTTAATTTCAGTAGCACTTGACGAAGTGATGACCATATTGGGATACTGCTCGTGGTTTGTTATGCTCCAGCTACCTACAGAGTCTCCCCGCGTCAGAGTTATCGTGTCTTCTAATGTCAGGGCGCCGGCATTGTCTATTGTGGCTGATGCCACAGGACCCCTGTTTGCAGTAAAAGCGCCGGAACCTGTAATGTTATAGATAAAATCATTGTTTTTACCTACTTGCATGGTCAGACTATCATCATTGCCACGATAATAACCGACGGCATAGCCGTTTACGGTAAATATATCATTGGTGGTCAGTTGAGCGGATCCTGAATCGTTAAAAGTCATGGTTATTCCATCACCCAGGTTAACAGATGTTGTTGTCATTGCTGTAACCGCACCCAAATTGAGAGAACCGCCCGGCTGATTAGTTACGGCAAGTGACATTGCCAGCTGACTGGCTCCGCTTGCATTATCAGTGACTGTAATTCGCCCGGCCGTGTCTATTGTTGCTGTTACCGTGCCGCCGAAGCTGGTTTCAATCTGGTCAAGCAGATCCTGAACAGTTTCCGTAGACGCATCGGCTATTGTGTATGTATCAGGACCTACGGCAATGCCGTTATGATTAAATCCTGAGATATCAATAGTTGTGCCGTCCTGCACGTTGGCGCCGTCAATTGCGTCCCAGACTGTCGCGGCTGTAATGGGAGATCCGCCTGCCGTATTGGCGACATCTCCCCTGAGCACCTGAGGAGGAAAGTTCTGCAAGACTCCCCAGGTTTTGCCGCCATCAGCGGAAACCTGATAAGTTGACGCAGCCAATGTTCCGCCGCCGGCAATTTTAACGGCATATGTTTTGTTTTCCGTGCCCGTATAAACGCCGCCGGATGAAACTGTACCGTTAAAAACATTAGCTGTTGCCGCGGCAGCGCTGCCGATAACAGGAACAAAAGAAACTTTCACTGTAAACAAATCATTGGCGGCCAATGCGGGCGGGCCTCCGGCGAAAGTCATGGTTACCCCATCGCCCAAACTTACTATCCCGGAAGCGGGAACTGTTTGCGGAGCATCAGACCATGTTTTACCTCCGTCATCTGATATCCTGTAAGTAGCTGTTCCGAAAGCGCCGCCGGTAACAATTTTCACGGCATATGATTTGTCTTCAGTTCCCGTAAAAGCGCCACCGGAAGTTGCCGTGCCACCGAAAAGATTGGTTGCCGCTGCAGAGACATCGCCGATACTGGCAACAGCAGGCGTTGTCACAAATGGCGCTACATCAGTCCTTGATCCACTGAACAAATAGCTATCGCCCTGTTTGGCATTCAACAATGACAGGGCATCGCCAATTAAAGAAGAGAGAACTGCCGCTGAAGCGTTCATTGTTTCCGCCGACGCTACGGCGCTGGACTGGGAAACAGCAATATCCTTGGCCCGGGCAACAATGTCTTTTATGCCGGAAAGGTTTGTGTCGGTCATGGATAACCATGTCTTGGCATTGCTGATGTTTGTTTGATACTGTTCGATAGAGGCCATCACAGAACGATAATTCAATACATTGCCGGCGCCGATAGGATTATCCGAAGGCCTGTTAATCATTTTCTGCGTCGAGAGTTTTTCCATCAATTCAGCAGATTGCCCCTGAACGTTAAATAAATTATTGGTAATCGTATTGAATTTCATGCTTTCCGTAACCCGGTTAATCATATGTGGAAGCCCCCTTTCCTATTGCCCCATATTAATCAAAATATCCATCATATCGGAAACAGTTTTGGTTATGCGGCCGGCAGCATTGTAAGCCATTTGATATTTTATCAGATCCAGCATTTCTTCATCCAGAGAAACACCGGAAAGCTGTTCTCTCTGGTTGTCATGTTGATTAGCTATTGTTTGTTCCCGATCCAGAACCAGCGCCGAGTTGGCGGCATCCTGCCCCATTCTGGCCATAAAGGCATTATAATAGCCATCTATGCTTGTCGTACTGTCTTGTTTAGTCAGGGAAAAAGCAAGAGTATCGCCGTTTGCCCAGGAACCGGACAAAACAAGGGTTATATCGGCAGTATTATTCCCGTCTAAATCTATGGCAAGGCTTCTCTCGTCTGCCGAAAATACAGTAAGCGAAGAGTATCCGCCGTTGTTTACTACCGTCCAATCCGCTGGAGCAGCAGTCGCGCCACGCATCAGAGTTATAGCTGAGGTTGTATTTTTATATGTCTGACCGATATTATTAATTTGACCGGCAGCCGAACCTGTACCGACAGTTGTCAAAACTTGTCCCAGAGACGCATACATTTTATCATCCCGGATTGAGGCAATGGCGTTGGCATTGTCACCATCGGCATTGACAGTGGCAGAAGCGGCAATTTTTCTTGTATTGTCAACAATTGCCGCGCTGACCTGCATATACTTTGCCTCATCTGTCTGGGTAAAAAACAGACCACCGATATTGCCATTCTGATCGTAACCGGCCATATGTTGAAAATTGACTTTATTGATAATACTGGAAGCCGTCTGATTTAATTCGTTAATATATGATTTCAGGACTACATCTCTTACATCCAGTAATCCGCCCAACTCACCGCCTTGAATATAATCGTTCAGCGGATTATTAAGATCGTCACTAAAAACAATGTCGTATAAATTAGAGTTGGCGGAATTTGTTTGCACCGTTAAATCCCAGCTATTGTCTTCTTCAACAAGGGCTTTGCCGTTGGAAGCCATATATATGTATAATGACGCATCACTGCGCTCAATATAATTAATATCAATTATCGTGCTTATTTCTCTCAATAAAGCCAGGCGATTATCCCGCAGCGATGTCGCCTGTCCGCCGGCGCTTTCCGTTTTAACAATTTCAGCATTAATAACTGCCATCTCCGCCAAGTCACTATTCAATTTGGCGACAGTATCAGATATTGTCTGATCAATGCTGTACTGGATGTTGGACAGCTGTTCCGCTCTTTGATTAAAGATACTGGTCAAATTTTGCGCTGTCGAGACAAGGACATCTCTTTCCGCTTTGCCTGAAGGGTTGGTGGAAAGACTGTCCCAGGCGCTCCAGAAGATACTAAGCGCATCATTGATGCCGCCTCCCGCGCTTTCATTAAGGACGCCTTCAATCTGTGTCAACAAGCTCTTGCGGGATGTGGCGCTGCCTACCGCGGAATCCTGCAAAACTATTTGAGAATCAAGAAATTTGTCATAAATTCTTTGCACATCTGATATTTTTACTCCGATTTGTTCCAGGCTGGACGTGGCATCCTTCGTCCCCACTGCTTCAAACATCGGCCGCAGCCTTGAATATCCCGGAGTATTAACATTGGCAATGTTGGCGCCGGTAACATTGATTGCCGTTAAATTGCTGAGAATAGCCTGTTTTGCCGTATATAAAACTCTGTTAATATCAGCCATGAATCATCCCTCTGTGCGTAAATACTTGCCTTTATTCTGTATTGTTTTGACCTGGCCTGTTTCCATATATACCGTTGCCCGTGATATCATTGAATCAATAAACTCCAGTGAACCTTTAACATTGGTTATGGACACGTTAATTAAATCTTTGTTAACTTCATTAAGCGTCTTAATTTGCTGCGAAATCAATGCCAGTTCATTTCTGATTTCGGTTATTTCTCTTTTTTGCTCACTGACGGCATATTTAGCGATTTCCGAAAGCGTCACCACTTCTTTAATATCGAGATTAATTAATATTTTCTTTAGTGTTTTAGTCCTGGCGTCTTCCAGCATCCGTGCCTTGAGAATGATATTTTCTTTTCTGGCATTGCTGTCATAGAGATCATCCAGTGATGGCTTCATTAAGACGTTTTTCTCCCGGAGAATATGTTCTTTGAGTTCACGATAAATTTCCAATTCTTTTCGCAACACATCGATAAGTATATCAAAAGAATTTTCACAGGAATTTTCTTCGCGCGTCTCAGCCAAGCTAATATTCTCTTCTAACATCAGCAATATCCTTAATATTATTAACTTATTAAATTAATCGGGCATTTTGGTGCCCGCCCTGAGGTACAGGGCGGGCGGGAGATGGGAGATGCAGCTAACTCTGTGGGAATGAAAGATGATGGGATAATAAACTTACGGAAAAATTTTCCGCTTTTCAGGCAAATATGTCTATAATTGATTCTGCCACCATCTTTTCAGCAATTTTATCTCCGTTTATCTCGTAAATGCCCTGCTGCACCTGACTTTTTATTTCCTGCACTTTTTCTTCGCGCACGTCAGGAACTCCGGACAATACTTCTTTTATTTGCTGAATAGTTTTTGCCTGGGTGGATAAATCAACTTTTTCTCCTGTCCCTGCGCCCTTATTGGCAGCCTGTTTATCAGAAGTTACTGTAATACTTTCATTTTTCTGATATTGCTGCACCATCTGGGCGCTTATGTCTTTAACATCGGAAATTTTCATGGACAACTCTCCTCAATCTTCTTTCTCCACCTATCGGCATAAACAGCAAATAACTTTAATCCTTTTTAATTACCTCCTCTTGAACGATGTCTTTTGCATAATTTTTAGTCATCTGGTCGTATAAAACTTTTTGCAGCCCCAAACCATTTCCCTTCCGGGAAATTTCCTCCGCCACTTTCTGATCCATAATCATATTATACGTCTCTTTACCGGGAAAGCTATTGGGCCCTTTGACCTGGGGAACCGTCTGCCGCATCGTTTTCAGCATGGTATAGGTAAATATTGATTCAAAATCCTGACAGGCCTTTTTAATTTTTTGCAATTCTTGTTTCTTTTTCTGAGAAATCTTTCCCGTCTTATCATCGGACCGGACAATTTTATCTTTAATATTGATATTTATTGAATCCATAACATTCCTTAAATGATGCGCAGATCGGCCTGTAGTGCGCCGGCGGCTTTTATCGCCTGCAAAATTGTTATTAAATCACGCGGCGATACACCGATAGAGTTTAACGCCTTGACTACATCGTAAATAGTCACACCCTGAGGCAGCAACATCAGTTGCTTTTTCTCTTCCGTCATTGTTACTGTTGTCTGCGGCACAACCACCGTCTGCCCGCCGGGAGCCACAATCGCTCCACCGGGAACCGGCGCGGGTAAAACTGCTGCCTGACCGGGAGCTGTCCGCGGCGGCGCCGGAGCAAAAGGCAGAGGCTGCGATACCTTGGCATCCTCTTTGATCTGGATGCTCAGGTTGCCGTGAGCAACAGCAACTGTAGATATCCTCACATTATCACCCATGACAACAGTGCCTGTTTTTTCATTGAGTACTACTATTGCCGCCGTATCCACCGGAACATCCAGCGATTCGATAAAATATACCAGCTCTGATAATGAGCCCTGATAGGTATCTTTGGCCTGCACATGAACCGAAAAAGCGTCCAGCTGCCGGGCGGTAACAAAATCAATGGATTTATTTATAGCTGATGCCATTCTGGTAGCGGTGGTAAAATCAGCTTTCTGCAAACTGATTACCAGCGACCTTCTCTGATTGAATTCATACTTCAGTTCTCTTTCCACAAACGCGCCATTGGAAATGGCGCCTACCGTCGTATGATTTTTTGTCGCGCCGCCTCCTGCGCCACCGGCGGAAATACCGCCAATAGTTACCGGTCCTTGTGCAACCGCGTAAACCTCACCATCCACGCCGCGCAGGGGCGCCAGAAGAAGAGTCCCTCCCATCAGGCTTTTCGCCGAACCCACAGAAGAAACAACCACATCAATTTTTGTTCCCACTTTGGCAAAAGCCGGCAACATCGCAGTTACCATTACGGCAGCGACATTATCCGCTTTCATCGCCGTAGATTTGACGGTAAGTCCCTGCCTGTTCATCACATTTATCAATGTTTCGTAAGTAAAAACATTCTTGGTAAGATCATCGCCTGTGCCGGCCAGACCGACAACAATTCCATAGCCGATCAGCTGGTTGTCTCTGACGCCGTTAATCAGAGCGACATCTTTAATTCTTGCCGCGTCGGCAATCGCTCCACTCCAGGTTACGATAACGGCCAGCAAAATCAGAAAATATTTGCCTATGTCTTTTTTCATTTTTTTACTCCCCTATCCAGCCTTTGCTATTTCAACTGCGGCAACAATAGTTTATCAGAACGGCCATACCCAATCCACGATACGAGTCAGCCATCCCGGCTTCATTTTATCATTGATAACTCCATCACCATTGTAAACAATGCGGGCATCCGCCACATACTGAGACGCGACCGTGTTATCCACAGTGATATCATCAGGTCTGACAATACCTGTAATAACAATGAATTGATCTTCGGCGTTTACAGTAATCTGCCTTTTGCCTTCAATCAACAAATTACCGTTTTCATAAACTTTGATGACGCGGGCGCTTATTCTGGCGGATAATGTGCTGTTGCGGCTGGTATCCCCTGCACCTTTTAAGGCATTTTGGGAAGTTCCTCCCACACCTATTTTCCCACCCATAGTGGCATTATTGCCGATAATGGCATTTTCAATCCCCAGCAGGGATGTAACCGCTGCTGAAACGCTGGTATCACGACTGGTATTGGTGGAAGCTTTGTTGCCACCCGCCGCTGTTTCTGAAATTATTATCGTAACAATATCATTAACATAACGTGCTTTCTTGTTTGTGCAAATCAGATTATGCACATTTGCACCTGACCAGATTGAGCCATCTGCAACTTGTGACTTAGCATTCGGCGGAATAATTACCTGGTCGGGCCTCACTGTTTCCATTTTTTGTGATGCGCACCCGGTTAGCAAAACAAATATTCCTGTGAAAGTAATAATCGAATATATGCTTTTTTTTATTTTCATGGCAGTCACCTCTTCCTTACTCTTTAGAAATCAACCCTGACTTTGGCCTCGCCTATAACCCGGGCATAAATCACTTTGTTTGATGATACATTGCGTACTTTAACAAACGAGCCTTCCGCGCCGTCTTCTTCCGACAGCCCTGTTGCCGTTATGTTCATCGGTCCATTGCTCAATAAAATCTGCACCATTTTCCCCCGTCTCACAGCCACGGCTTCCTTAAACATATTGACGGTTAATTCAGTGTTCTGACGAATGTTATGAGAGGCAGCTTTCCCTATTACTTGTTCCGTGCCGGATATTGCATTAGCGGGAACTGACCGCACCCATTTCTTTTTCAGCATAATATCATCTGTCGCAATTATTTCATCTTTAATCAGATTTCTCACGCTCACCACGAAATCGCGCAGTACTTCAATCCTTGTCCTGATATTTTCCTCCCGCAGCAAAACACCATTACTGTAATGTTTTAAAATCAGATATGTTTCGCCAATATAATTTTCGTCTCTTCTGCTATCTATCTTCCAGGTAAACCTATCCTCAGAGCCTGCTATCTGCGGCAGGCGGGTCATTATTTCGTAGCGCATGGAACCGGCCGGCCAGGGCATATTTTTTTCGATATATTTACCGATAGCGTAGTTTAGTTTTTCCTGATCAAGAACAGTATTTTGTGAAGTTGCCGCACTTGCCGGGAAAAAACCTGTCAGAAGCAGCAGCAAGAGAAAACCGGTTATCATTATGTTATTTATTTTCTTCAACATTTTTACCTCTTCAGGTTGTTGATTATGGATAACATGTTATCCGCTGTTTGAATTGATTTCGAATTAATTTCATACGCCCGCTGTCCGACAATCATTCTCACCATTTCATCAATAACACTGACATTGGACATTTCCAGATAATGTTGGTTTATCGTGCCGATGCCATTTTCTCCGGGATTGCCAGTAATCGGCTCGCCGGAAGAAACCGTTTTATCATAAAGATTCCGGCCAACGCTGCTCAAGCCCGCCGGATTGACAAAAGTCGCCAGTTGCAGACGTCCGGTGGCCAGTGATTGTCCGCTTTGGTCCATTGCCGTCCATGTTCCACCCGGATCAATCCTGAAAGATACAGTTCCCTGCGGAACAGAGATGGCCGGTGTCAAAAGCAAGCCTTCCGAATTCACCACAGCGCCGTCTTTGTTGATTTTCAGATTGCCAGCCCGGCTGTAAACGGTAGTGCCGTTGTTATCGAATTGAAAGAAACCTTCTTTTTCGATTGCCCAGTCAAACTGATTACCGGTTTGCTGGTAATCTCCCTGGGTAAATATTTTCTGCGTGGACATGGGTTTTGCCCCCATGCCTATTTCAATACCAACGGGAAGCTGATTGCCCTGTGATGTTTCCGAACCGGATTTGGTGAGAATCTGATACATTAAATCCATGAAATCAGCTCGCGACTTTTTAAAGCCTACAGTGTTCACATTGGCCAGGTTGTTGGCAACAACATCCTGATCCAGTTGCTGTGCCGCCATGCCTGTAGCCGCTGTATATAATGATCTAATCATATCTCCCTCCTGCTAAAACAGTTTGCCTATTCTATTGGTTGAAAGTTTATCAAATTCAGCCATTGTTAGGATTATTTTCTGATACGTCTCAAATGTACGCTGGATATCCATCATCTCTACCATTTCCTTGACGGAATTGACGTTGGACATTTCCAGATAACCACCAGATATCCGATATTTATCTGCTCTTTTTAAACCGGCATTTCCATTATCCAAAAACTTGCTGTCCGCTGTGCGGCTGAGTTCACGGGGGTTGCTGAAGGCCGCTATTTTCAATTTTCCGGCAACAGCATCGTCAACATGAATGGTCCCATCGTTGTCAATCTGCACCTTTTTGCCGTTTATTAATATGGGGCGGCTGTTCTCGCCCAAAACATAATCGCCATTTTGCGTTACTAATTCATTTTTATTATTGAGGACAAAACTGCCATTGCGTGTATAACCTGTTGAATTTTTACCCTGAATTGTAAAGTAACCATCGCCTTCAATAGCCACATCCAGCGGATTTCCGGTAATTTGCAGAGTTCCCTGCGAAAAATCCAATCCCGTTACAGTCGGACCCAAATCCTGACGGGCATTCTCCTGAGCCTGCTTTCCTTTCATCGCATAATAAAGATGTTCCGACTTAAATCCAGTGGTAGAGGCATTGGCAAGATTATTGGCAACAAAATCCAGTTGGGTAAGCTTTCTGGCGCCGGCAATGGCAATGTCACTTATATCGTAGCTCATCTTCCTGCTCCTTTTCAAAGCAAGGTTTGCAAGCGATGTGCCATTAAGGAATAACAGCGCTGATTCTACAGCGCCGGACTGACCGATTGATTATTTATTCTTTAATATCTACATATTATATTGTTTCGTATTTTTTATATAAATTCACCGATCAATTGAAATTTGGGGAAGAAAGCTCTTGAATGCCAATGATAAATTCTTAATAGGAAATATTTGCCGATTATTTTCTCAGGTCTCAGCTTTACTTTCATTCAGGGAATAGACAAAAGCGAGGATTTCTGCGACAGCCCGATATAATTCTACCGGTATTTCCGCTCCGACATCCAGTTTACTCAATACCTGAACCAAATCCGGATCATTTTTGATAGGAATGTCGTATTGTTTAGCTATCTCAATTATTTTATCGGCAATAAATCCGCGCCCGCGCGCCGCAACTTTCGGCGCATCATCCCGGTCAGCATCATATTTTATGGCCGCAGCCATTGTTGTTTTAATCTTTTTTTCTTTCATAAAATCTACGCAAATATATTCAATATATCCGCCTGCGCAAAGGATTGTTCGCTGATAAATTCCTTTCTTTTTCCGGAAATGTCATTTTCCTTAATACATTCCAGATAATCAACCCTGTATCCGATTTCGGTAAGTTTTGTTTTCAGGGTTTGCAGCTGAATGTTAATTGCCTTTTGGATTTCTTCACTTTCACATTTAATCAGGCAACTGAAGCCGCCTTCGCGGACGGCGGCACTGATTGCTATTGGCCCTATTTTATCCATATCCAGAAAAATAATAACCGAACAGGAAGTAAATTTTTTCTCTCCTTTTTTACTTTTATCATCCGGACGGATAAATATTTCGGCCAGGCGCAGACCACCGGCAAGAGCAATGGGTATCTGCAAAATCAAACCACTGTCGCTTTTTTGATAAACCGTGTTTAATACCTGTTTGGCCTCGATTGATTTGATTCCATCTTCCGCAAATGATAATAGTTGCTGGAGTTTTGCCGTAATTGCAGAATCCTGTTTACCGCTTTCTTTTAATGTATCCGACACTGTTGCGGCAAGTCTCATCAACAAAAGCTTAATGCTATCTTCAGGCATTTTATCTATGCCCGGCGCAGTGGTGCCAGTAGCCAGCGAGGCCAGGTGATTCTCCAGTATCAGGCCGGTTTTTACTACAAAATCTCTGACAAATAATTGATTGTTTTTAGTATGTGCAGAAAGGATGAGGCTGTCCATCAGTCCGGTTAATTTATCTGTTATTGTTTTTGCCGCAGTTTGGGAAAGCTTTGCATTTTGAAACATTTTTTCCAAAATAACTGAGCTTCCAAATAATTTAAGCAATGCATCAGGTTTAGTAAGCCAATACCTTATATTATCAGCTGTTATTATATCTGAATTATTTAATAAAACCGCTTCCTGCTTTACACCCGGGATGGCGGTTACCGGAGATTGATCCGACTTAGCAATATTTAGTTGTTCTTTAATAATCGGTTGAGATATGTTGGAAATAGGCACTGATGGCATCAGCTTTTCTCATTTTTTTATCCGGGATAAATCAATAATCAGGCTTACTTCAGCTTGCGTAAAACCGGTAATCTTTGCCGTTTCTTCTTCAGAAAAACCTTTATTAATCATGTTAACTACTTCGGCATAACGACTCTCGGAAAAAGGAATGTCATTTCGGGTATTTTCGGTTTTCAATTTTTCGATTCCCTGTTCCGTCTGCACAAGAAGATGTTTCAGATCTCTTTCTTTCTGGTCGAGCCTCAGGGCTATTTCCTTCATCGCCTTCATACCCTCTTCCAGTGAACGTAAAAACAAATCGGCGGTTTGCTTTGATTCCGCAATCATTTTTTTTAATTCAGACACCATCTGCTGCTGAGGTGCTGACGGAGTCTTTTTAACGTTCGTGTTTAATCGGACTAAAACAATTAAAATTGCAATAAATAAAAGTATTTCTATCGTGATTTGAATAAATACTAATTGCTGCAAATCCATTTTAAACCTTTATATTGATATGACTGCCTTCGTCGGTTGATTCTCCTTCTTCTGCTACCACGACAATCTCTGATTTTTCCTGATTTTCCCGTTTTTCTTTGTCTTTTCTCTTCTCCTGCCGCTCTTCCTTTTCCCGAATTACGGCTTTTTCCGATTCATCGGTGTTTTTTACCGATTCTCTCAACAAATGGTCCTCTTGTGCTTGTTGTAATTGAAAATAGCGCTGCTGCATATCCGAATGCTGCTGCTGTATTTGCTGCACTTTTTCCACATTATGCAACTGCATAATTATTTGTTGCGCATCAATTGCCCTGACCATTGATGTTCCCCATATAATGATCTTATTTAAAATAAAACGATTTTTTCGATTTATTATAAATTAATTATAATTAATAAATCGTCAAATTATCGAATTCCTTTAAATTTATCTTTCCGTTTTGTCAATGAGAACGATAAGGAAAACTCACAGAAATTGCATTTAGATCATTATCATGGTTTATTTCAATTTTTGCCTGGTATTTACTGAAGAGCAACAATGGAATATAGGCACCACTGTCAACTTCATCAGCCGATTTATCACAGGAACATGACTGAATTTTGTCTATTATTTGTTTTACTTTTTCTTTCGATATCTTATCACCTGAATATTTAATTAATACATTAACATTTTTTTCATCGTTATTTGTTGAAATATACAACTCTTTTTCCTGACTTGCGAGCGCCCGGGACATAGCAAAACGAATCAGACGCCAGAAAGCCATGGAAAAGTCAGCAAGATTGACACTCAATTCCGGCAGTTCATCTCTGAATTGGCTGTCTTTTTTTATCTCGTGCTTGAAATCAAGATAAAAATTCGCAAAACGCATTTCTGCATCCAGCAGTTTGGAAAGATTTACACTATCTTTTTCTCTTGAGGCCAAAGAATAAAACTTTCCGGAAACATCGCGAAACATTTTGAAAAAGAAATCGGACTCCTGATTCACAGCACGAATATCCGAACTAATTTTCTGAAAATCTGCAGCCATACCTTCCGCCACATCCGGATATAAATTCTCAATTTTTTTTATTGTATCTTCAATACGCCGCTGCAGCAGCTTGGAACGACCCATGATTCCGTTCAAAGGATTGGCGAAATTATGCAGAATACCCGGTATCAGCTCTTTAGTAAATGTCGCTTCAAAGTCCTCTTTCAGGGCATGATAAATTGCTTTCTGATCCATCATTTGCCTTTCTCACATGATTAATGAGGCCGTAAAGCAGGCCGGCGGAACAATTACCACTCTTATCATCCATTACATAATTACATACTTTGTAAAATAAATATTATTGATAACGTTTTGACCTAACATGCTTTTGGCTTCCTTCGCCAGTTCTATTTTAAAATTTTTGCGATCATTTACCGATTTCAAGGACGCCGGGTCTTTTCCTCTGGCTGTGCGGTAAATCATTCCCCGCACATCAGCCCTGTTTTCCAATTCCTTAATATATTTTTCTTCCGTTACATCAAAAGCCAAATCACAAAGCAATACCCTAGCTTTCCCATTTTTATCTTTCATGTCAATCATGAAATCACGAACATGAGCCACTTTCAGCTCAATGGCAGGCCGGGAAGTTTTCTCTTCGACCGCTGCGACGATTACAGGTTTCTCCTTTTGGGGAGCATAGATGACTTTGGCAATTAAAAACCATAAAGACGCACCAATTACTATGACAATTATTCCGACAGGTGCAAGAATCATCAACAGCTTATTGAAAGCCCATTTTTCCGGCTTAACCGCAGCAGTTTCCAGCGGAATCAGCTCTTCCTTTTTTGGCTCTTCCTGATCTGTTTCGATATCAGGAAGATTTTCCATGATATCCAATTTCGCTTTTTGTACCATAATAACTTTACCGCATAGTTATTTTTTCGCTTTAATTATACTCCGCAATCTTAAAACAGCCTGCGAATGCAGCTGACAGACCCGTGATTCCGTCAAATCCATAACCACACCGGCTTCTTTCATAGTCAATTCCTCATAATAATAAAGAGATAAAACAAGCCGCTCTTTTTCCGGTAATTGATAAATGGCTTCCTTAAGCTTGCTTTTTACTTCCATATTAACCAGCAGGCTCAAAGGGTTACCTTCACTGATTTCCTCAAATATATCTTCCCTGCTGTACCGTTCCATGTAATCCGGCGGCAGATCTTCTGTTGAAATAAGGGGAACGCAACGGGCATCATCCAGCAGTTTAAAGTAGTCTTCGAGGGATATTTTCAAATGAGCGGCTATTTCCTCGTCATCAGGAGACCGGCCCAGTTTCTTTCGGAGTTCTACTATTGCTGCTTCCAGCTTATTGTCCTTGCTGCGAGTGGTGCGAGGCACCCAGTCTTTGGCCCTCAGCTCATCGAGTACCGCCCCACGAATACGGAAACTGGCGTAAGTTTCAAAATGGACATTTCTGGTTTTATCGAACTTATCCAGCGCCGACATCAGCCCCATAATACCGACATTGATTAAATCTTCTTTGTCCGACACATCAATAGGCAATCGGGAAGCCATCCGCCCGACAATATTTTTAACGAGCGGCGCATATTTCATTATCAGTTCATCTTTGGCTTTCTTATCCACAATTTTATTTTATAACGCTTTCCCAGAAAAATTTTACAGGGCTATTTTCATCATCAATAGGTAGTTCACTGCATATTTTTTCCGCTATTTTGACAAGACACCTGGTCGCCGGTGAATTGGGATAAATCTCCGCCATCGGTTTCTGCCTGCGCACGGCATCTCTCAGTTTTTCATCAAACAATACATGACCCAGATATTCAATAGTCAAGTTCAGAAAATGATCGGTGGCGTGACTCAGACGCTCATAAACATCTTTCGCTTCCGACGGACTTTTCACCATATTTACCAGCAGACGAAATCTTCTTTTGGCATAACGCTGATAAAGAACTTTAATCAGGGCATAAGCATCAGTCAGCGCAGTCGGCTCCGGTGATGTAACTACGATAATTTCCTTTGCCGCCATATTAAAATACATGACATTGGACGAAATACCGGCACCAGTATCCACCAGCATATAATCAATAGTTTCACTGAATTCATTCAAATCATCTATTAAAGTCAGTTTCTGACCGCGGGAAAGCTCCGTCATTTCAGGAATACCAGAAGCGGAAGGCAGAATTTTAATACCACCCGGCCCTTCAATAATTATCTGGGCCAGCGTTTTTTCCCCTTTTAAAACATGATAGAGGTTATATGGAGCATTAACACCCAGAATAACATCAATGTTAGCCAGACCAACATCGGCATCCAGCACCATCGTCTTTTGCCTCATGCCGGCCAGCATATAAGCCAGGTTCGCCGCAATATTTGTTTTGCCCACGCCGCCCTTGCCGCTGGTAATAGATATGATTCTTGTCGCATTCCCTGCATTTAAAGCCGGATAACCTTCAGTACTACCGGCCTTATCCGGCGAAACTGAATTTTTTCTTAATTCCCGAAGAGTTGCTGCCTGATCTGCCATATAATTCCTTCAGCATTAAATATATTATATATTGCCGCTTTCTAATGTAAAATATTTCCCATAATTAAACTGGCAATTTTGTGTGGTGTTGCCCTTTCAATATCCTGCGGCACGTTCTGTCCGTTAGTCATATAAGTTACCGGTTTTTTAGCTTTTTCCAGGATATCATAAAGAATGCCGAAACGTCTTGCTTCATCAATTTTGGTCACAATCAAATAATCGTAATTTACATTAGAATAATTATTGATGACATCCTGCAGATTATCCTCGCTGGCTGTGGCGGGAATAAGCAGATTCTTCTCGACCGATTCAATATTAATCAAATTTTCCATATATTTCAAATATCCGTCATCAAAACGCCCTCTTCCCGGCGTGTCTACCAGAATAATATCTTTATCGGAAAATGTCCGCAGCGCTTTTTGCATGGATTCTTCACCTGATGCAACTTCCATTCGAATATTCATAATTCTAGCGTATGTCCGCAATTGTTCGGTTGCGGCAATCCGGAACGTATCAGTGGTAATCATCCCGACGTTCATATTGTGCATCATACTGAAATTAGCAGCCAGCTTGGCTATTGTTGTTGTTTTGCCTACTCCGGTCGGACCAACAAAGGCTTTTATCCTCCTGGCTTTCTTTTTTTCCGGAACTTTGCTCAGAGAGCCGATAATATAATCTTCCACTAACTTCAGCGAACCGGCATAACCACCAGATTCAGCATCTTCTGTAGCCTGAAGCTTCACAGCATCCAAAATCCGGCA
>JAKLDS010000036.1 GCA_022703375.1 Deltaproteobacteria bacterium
GTTGTCGAGCGACAGAGCGTTTTTCAACAGATGATCCAGAATGCGTCCGGGTGTACCGACGACCAGCTGGGCGCCGTTGCGGAAAGCTTCCAGCTGAGCATTGTATCCGACACCGCCATAGACCACGGCAACACGCAAATCCGAACCATGCACCAGCATCTGCGCTTCCCGCGATACCTGCAGGGCAAGTTCCCTGGTGGGCACCAGCACGAGAGCCTGTGCGGCTTTTTGCTGAAAATCTATTTTCTGCATGATGGGCAGGATGTAAGCGCCGGTTTTGCCGCTGCCAGTGCGCGACTGAATCATCATGTCACGGCCCGCCAGAATATAAGGAATGGCTTTGGCCTGCACCGGAGTCAGGTTATTCCAACCGGCGTTTTCGCAGGCCATGCGCATTGCCGGCGGTAAATTATCAAAGGATAGTTCGCCGAGGGCGTCAGCCGGTTCTATGCTGCCATCTCCACTTTTATCAGTTTTTTCCATAATTATAACAAATTCCTTTCTTTTCTTTGGAAAGATGAAATATTTTTTGTTACTTAGTGCAGTGCCCGTCAGGAAGCAAGGGGAAAATTTTATCAATAAAATTGTCTTGACAGGCTTTCCGGATTAAGATAAAGTGTTCATCAATCGTAAAAGGCGTTTATAGCGCTGTCCTTTGGAGAAAATCAAATAGCCCAATAAACAAACCGTCATTTAATCCGTAAATGCTTAGGAATTCATAATTTATTGTATCCCAACATTATCTGTTAAAAAATAATGCAGCAAATATAGCTAAAACATATCCCATCAGAATAAGGCTTTTACATTGCCTGATTATAATCTCATTTAAGGAAAAAAATTTATGAACATTGAAGACATCAAAAGGCTGCCCATCAGCGAGCTTAACCACCTGGCCAAGGACTTAAATGTTCCGGGCGCGAGCGGTTTGCGCCGTCAGGATTTGATTTTTGCCATTCTGCAGGCTCAAGCCGAAAAGAACGGCATGATATCCGGCTCGGGCGTCCTGGAAATTCTGCCGGACGGGTTCGGTTTCTTAAGAGCGGTGGACTACAACTATCTGCCCAGCCCCGATGACATTTACATTTCGCCTTCGCAGATCAGAAGGTTCAATTTAAGGACGGGTGACACAATTTCCGGCGAAGTGCGGCCTCCGAAAGAAGGAGAAAAATATTTTGCCCTGTTGAAAGTTGATACAGTTAATTTCGAAAGCCCGGAATCAGCCCGGGACAAGATTCTTTTTGACAACCTGACTCCCCTTTATCCGCAGGAAAAGCTCAATCTGGAACATGATCCGGAAAATTATTCCACCCGAACGCTCGATTTATTTGCTCCCATCGGCAAGGGGCAGCGCGGCCTGATTGTTTCGCCGCCGCGTGCCGGAAAAACCGTGCTGTTACAGGATATTGCCCACAGCATTACGGCCAATCACAAGGAAGTGGTGCTGATGGTGCTGCTGATTGACGAGCGGCCGGAAGAAGTTACTGATATGCAACGCAGCGTTTCGGGCGAAGTTATTTCTTCCACTTTCGACGAACCGGCTTCCCGTCATGTGCAGGTCGCGGAAATGGTCATTGAAAAGGCCAAACGGCTGGTAGAGCATAAAAAAGATGTAGTTATCCTGCTCGACAGCATTACCCGTCTGGCGCGCGCCTACAACACGGTTGTCCCGCCCAGCGGCAAGGTGCTGTCCGGCGGTGTTGATTCCAACGCGCTGCATAAGCCGAAGCGCTTTTTCGGAGCGGCCAGAAATATTGAAAACGGCGGCAGCCTGACTATTATTTCCACGGCGCTGATTGATACCGGCAGCCGGATGGACGAAGTTATTTTCGAAGAATTCAAAGGTACGGGCAATATGGAGTTGCACTTGGACCGCCGCATTGCCGATCGCCGGGTTTTCCCCGCGTTTGACCTGATTCGCTCCGGAACCAGAAAAGAAGAATTGCTGATTCCCAAAAATAATCTGAACCGTATCTGGATATTGCGCAGACTCTTACAGGAAATGAATCCGGTGGACGCAATGGAATTTATAATAGGAAAAATCCGGAAAACTGAAACCAATCAGGAATTTCTCGATTCTATGAATTCGTAGCGGTTACCTTTTTTTGCGCGAAATATTTGTGAATTTGCTTGAATTTTTGCCGCTTATATTGTAAGGCACGCAGACTTATTAAAAAAATGGCTGAAAAATTCAGCCGACTTGATTAATAGAGAGGAAACGACAAGGAGGATAAGTAAGAAAAAATGAAAGAAGGCATTCATCCGGAATATAAAGAAACAACAATAACGTGTGTTTGCGGCAATGTTATTGAAACAAAATCCACCAAAAAAGATATTCGCATTGAAATTTGTTCCAATTGCCATCCGTTTATGACGGGAAAACAGAAAATTATGGATACCGCCGGCCGTGTGGAAAGGTTCAAAAAGAAGTACGAAGTTAAAGAAGCCGCTCCCCAGACCAAAAAGAAAACAACAAAAAAAGTCACCGCCTGATTGACTGGAGCCGGAGACAGGATACCGGCCTTTGTTCCAATGATTAACTACTCTTTTACTGCTTATCATTTATAGCCTGCTCCTCTTTAAACGGGGAGCGCTGTAAATGTTTCTTTTTTTAATTAACAGATAAAAAACAATAGCTTACCAACTAAATCAGTATGGATATTATTTTAGATAAACTGCGGGACATCGAAATCCGTTATCGGGAACTGGAAGGCCAGTTAAGCGATCCGAAAATCGTCACCAAACAGGGGCTTTACCAGAAATACGCCAAAGAACATGCAGATTTGCGCGAGCTCGTCGAGCATATTCGCCGCTATGAAAAAGTAAGAGAACAAATCAATGAATATCAGTCTTTTCTGCAGGAAAATGATGAAGAATTAAAGAAACTTGTCCGCGAAGAACTGCCGCAGTTCCAGCAGGAAAAAACCGAGCTGGAAGAGAAATTAAGAGTAATGCTGCTGCCGAAAGACCCCAACGATGATAAAAACGTCTTTCTGGAAATTCGCGCCGGCACCGGCGGCGATGAAGCGGGGCTTTTTGCCGCTGATTTGTTCCGGATGTATGCCCGTTATGCGGAAGCTCAGGGCTGGCGGGTGGAAATCGTCAGCAGTTCACCGGCGGGGGGCATGGGTGGCTTTAAAGAAATTATTGCGCAGATTGAAGGCGCCGGCGCCTACAGCAGGCTGAAATATGAAAGCGGCGTACACCGCGTGCAGCGTGTCCCGGTGACGGAAGCGCAGGGGCGGATTCATACCTCCGCTGTAACAGTGGCGATTATGCCCGAAGCGGAAGAGGTGGAAATAAATATTGATCCCAATGAATTAAGAATTGATGTTTACCGGTCCACCGGGCATGGTGGCCAGAGCGTCAATACGACCGATTCCGCAGTCCGCATAACCCATCTGCCGACTGGTCTTGTTGTGACATGTCAGGATGAAAAATCACAATTAAAGAATAAAATCAAAGCCATGAAGGTGTTACGCGCCAGATTGCTCGATGCAATGGTGCAAAAGCAGAATGCCGAAATCTCGGAAGTGCGCAAAAATCAGGTAGGCAGCGGCGACCGTTCGGAACGCATCCGCACTTATAACTTTCCCCAGGGACGCATCACTGATCACCGGATCGGGCTGACCCGCTATGACCTGGATAATTTTATCAATGGTAACATCGGCACAATGATTGACGCACTGGCGAATCACTACCAGGCGGAATTGTTAAATAAAACAAATAGTTAATATCAGCTAAAAGAGCTCGGATAATTCGAATCCGGACATCTGGCGACGCTGGCAAAACCGGACAGATTCCCGCCTTAACTTCTTCGTTATCGCTGTAAGATACTTCAGGTGCGTAGCCTGCTTCGCAGTGCATATAAAATTACGCAAAAAAAGCCTTGCCGCACAAGTCAATATTCAGGAATAAATTTCTGAATACTTAATAATAACAATACAATACAATTATAAGAAAAATCTGGTTTCCGTGGCACGAATAGTGCTGATAAGCGGGCAGTCCCTGCTATATTAATGATTTTTCGCTTATGGCAGCAGGTAACGGAGGTTTCCCGTGAATGAAGATAAAAAGGTTGCGGTAGTATTTCCCGGTCAGGGTTCCCAGAGAACAGGTATGGGCAAGGAATTCTACGAAGATATTCCCGTTTGCCGTGAAACATATAATGAAGCTTCGGAAACTTTAGGCTGGGATGTTGGAAAAATGTGTTTTGGCGAAGATGAAAGGCTAAACCTTACCGAATATACCCAACCCTGTATCGTCACCACGGAAATTGCCATGTATCGGGGATTGAAGGAACGTTACGGCTTTGCGCCGCAGCTGTTCGGCGGTCATTCCTTAGGCGAATTTACGGCCCTGGTCGCGGCGGAAGTTTTACCGTTCGGCCAGACTCTGAAAATAGTTCAAACCCGCGGTAAATTAATGCAGGAGGCTGTTCCTGTCGGTGTTGGAGGGATGGCGGCGGTGATATCCGAAGGAATTGATGTCAACATGATGCGGCAGATGCTGGCTGATTTGCCGATAGATGTGGCTAATATCAATTCCGCCAACCAGGTTGTGATCAGCGGGGATGCTCAGGCGATGCCGCTGGCGGAAAAAAGGTTAACGGAAATACTTGCCCAGGGGAAACCTTTTCGCTTTGTTTCTCTGAATGTCAGCGCTCCCTTTCACAGCCGTTTTATGAAAACGATTGAAGAATCATTTTATCAGACTCTGTTGGAGCTTGGTAAAAATCTGGCGCCCCAGCACGCGCCTTGCGTCACCTCGAATTTCACCGGCCGGTTCCATACGGATAAAATTAACGATATAATTAACAGCATGGTCAGCCAGTTGAGCAATACGGTGCACTGGCGGGAAAATATGCGTGGACTGGCTACCGGAAACCGCGAAGTGTTTGAAATCGGCCCCGGCCGTCCGCTGCGGGAATTTTTTAAAACCATCAATGTTACCTGTCAGTCTATCACCGGGCTGGCAGCCGCTGACCGCATTTTCGCGTCAGCCAACTAATCGAGTTAAATAAAAAACGAGGTAAAGTTATGAATAATATTATGAAAATTATAGCAAAGTATCCCGGTCTGGAAAGTGAAGCGGCCAGAAAACTCATCAATAATCTGGCGTCCAGCGATAAAAATGTATTGAAATACATCTCCAGCAGCGCGACTGTGCAGAAAAATCTGCAAACTAAATACGCGATGGGTTCATAATCGGAACAAAAATTAAATTTCTCCCCAAAAAAATAATTGCATTATCATCAGCAAAAGGGAAATATCTTTTTGGAAAATATTTCTCAGAGGGGTAAACCTGTAAAATTATATAAATAAAGGAAAGGCCGTTATATGGATTTCAGCTTGAATGAAAATCAATTGATGTATGTGGAAACCGTGCGCAAGTTTGTCAAAAATGAAATTACGCCCGACATTTTAAAAATGGAGAAAGCCCACAAGTTTCCGTGGGGAATAATCAGCAAAGCATGGGAACTCGGAATCCTCAATTTATGCGTGCCCGAAACCATTAAGGGCTACGAGATTGATGTAATTTCCTCGGCGCTGATAATTGAGGAACTTTCTTATGGCGATACGGGAATCTCGACTTCGGCCATGTGCAATGATCTGGCCAACGCTGTTATCGCGCAGCACGGCACGACCGAGCAGAAAGAAAAATTCCTGCGGCCTTTTGCCGAGCAGCCGATTCTGGCATCTTTTTGTCTGACTGAGCCCGGCGCCGGTTCCGATAATTATTCCATGACCAGTTTCATCGCCAAAAGGGATGATGACACATACATTCTGAACGGCTCCAAATGTTTTATCACCAACGCCTCTTATGCTTCGCAGTTCACGGTTTTCTGCAAAGTCGGCAAACCGACGAGCAATTTTATGGCCTGTGTTATTGTTCCCGTTGACCCGGTAACCGCCGCTGACATTCCTGATATCGGCCATGAGACGAGGGAAATCAATGTCCCGACCGGTGGTAAAATCATCATCGGCAAGCCGGAAGAAAAACTGGGACAGCTTCTTTCCAACACAGCCAGTGTTACTTTTGAAGATGTCGTCATTCCGAAGAGCCATATCATCGGAGACCGGCGCTTCGGTTTTAAATATGTTGTTGATGTTCTGGATTATGCGCGTCCGATGGTGGCGGCCATTGGTGTCGGCCTGGCCAAAAGGGCGCTGGCCGTAACGATTGATTACACAAAAGAACGTAAACAATTCGGCGAACGGATTTGTGATCTGCCGGTGGCGCGCGACACTATTACCGGGATGTGGAAGAAGGTCGAGCTGGCGGAAATGGCTTTATTGAAGGCGGCCTGCAAGGTGCAGGAAAAGAGCAAAGACCGCGGCATTTACGCATCGCTGGCGAAGAACACGGCGGCGGAAGCGGCCATCTATTGCGCGACGCAGGGCCTGCATCTGCACGGCGGCTATGGTTTTACCGCGGAATATGAAATTTCCAAACTGGCGCGTGACTCTCATATCATTGATATTTACGAGGGAGTCCGCGAGGTGCAGGATATGATTATCGGCCGGGAGTTGGTCTAAATGCTTTATTTGCACGGCATGGGACATTTTTATCCCGAGAACATCATTACCAATAAATTTTTAGAAGATCTGGATATCGGCACCAGCGAAGAATGGATTCTGGAACGTGTGGGAATCAAAACGCGTCGGACGATTCTGCCGCTGGATTATATCAAACAAACTAAAAACGCCAATCGCCTGGAGGCGCCGCGGGTTGCGGATTATAATCATTCGCAAATGGGGGCGGCGGCCGCCCGGATGGCGCTCGCCCGCGCTTCTGTGAAACTGGAAGATATTGGTATGCTTATCGCAGGAACTTCAACACCGGATAATGTGGCGCCGGCGGAAGCTTCAATTATTGCGGCAGAACTGGGTATCGAAGTGCCCTGTTTTGACATGAATTCGGCCTGCAGTACTTTCGGCATGCAGGTTAATTTTCTTTCCCGGGTGCGGCCGGAAACATTTCCGCCTTATTTCCTTATTGTCGATGCGGAGACGATGACCAAGACTGTGGACTACTCCGATCGCAACACGGCGGTTCTTTTCGGAGACGGCTGCGTGGCAGCCGTAGTTTCGACAAGTGTGCCGAGCCGGACGGTTTTTACTTCCGGCAGCTACGGTTCGCGGCCGTCCGGCTGGAATAAAGTGGGTATTACCAATGAGTGGCTTTTTTATCAGGAAGGCAATGCCGTTCAGGGCTTTGCCATCCGCACAACCACCGAAGGCGTAAAAGCTCTGCAGGATGAATCCGCTGCCGCGCGGCGTTTTATTTTTATCGGCCATCAGGCCAATATGGGAGTTCTGGAGACTGTCTGTGAACGCACGAAAATATTACCGGGGAATCACTGGTATAATGTTGATCAATACGGCAATACCGCGAGCTGCGGGGCTCCGTGTGTACTGAGTCAGCGCTGGGATGAAATCAAAAACGGCGATTGCATCGCCATGAGCATTGTCGGCGCTGGTCTTTCCTGGGCGCACGTGCTGCTGCAAGCGGGAGATGATAAATGATGGAAAAACAGGTGGCAATAGTAACGGGCGGAGCAACGGGAATCGGGGCGGCCTGCTGCCGGGCTCTGGCTGCAGAAGGCTTTTACGTGGGTATTCATTACCGCAAAAGCGCGGAGAAAGCACAAACGCTGCAAAATGAAATCAAGGATGGCTTTTTAATCAGAGCCGATCTGGCCAACATTGATGATGTGGAAAAAATGGTTTCCTTTATCAAAGAAACCGCCGGCCGTGTTGATGTCCTGGTTAATAACGCCGGACAATCCATCAACGCCGATATTCTTTCGATGAAAATCGAACAATTTGACGAACAACGTTCACTGACGCGCGGTGTCTGGTATCTGACCAAAAGAATATTACGGCAATTCATGCTGCGAAAGGCGGCGGGACGCATTATCAATATATCCAGTGTTGTCGGACACACCGGCAACGCCGGCCAGATTCCCTATGCCATGGAAAAAGCGGCGCTCGACGCATTTACTAAATCTCTGGCACAGGAGCTGCGGGGACGCAATATTCTGGTTAATTCGGTTGCGCCGGGATTCATTGCAACAGAAATGACGGAAACACTGCCTCCGGAAGTCAAGGACAGGATTATGGCGGGAATAGCGCTGGGGCGCATCGGCCGTCCGGAAGAAATTGCGCAAGTTGTCGCCTTTCTGGCGGTAAAGGGAAGTTACATCACCGGCAGCGTGGTTCACGTCAACGGAGGGCTTTATGGAGGCTGATGCCGCAATACGTCAGGAGGTTGTTGCTCTGGTGCCGCAGCAGCAGCCTTTTCGTTTTATTGATGAACTGATCAGCCTTAATGAAAAGGAAGTTGTCGGAGCATATCGCTTTCGCGAAGATGAATTCTTTTATGCGGGACATTTCCCCGGCCGTCCAATAACACCGGGAGTGATTCTGATTGAAACAATGGCGCAAATCGGCGTTGTTGCTTTCGGTATTTATCTGCTGGCCTGCCAGAATAACGTTTTGCCGCGCGATTTAAGGAAGCCGTTGAGCCTTTTCTCCATGGCGGACAGTGTCGAGTTCAACGCGATTGTCAATCCGGGTGAGCGTGTGATTGTCAGAGGTAAAAAAATATATCTGCGTAAAGGACAACTGAAAGTGGATTTATGCATGGAAAAAGAAAATGGCGAAATCGTTTGTAGCGGAAAATTAGCCGGAATGGGAGTGGAAGGATGAAAAAAAGAGTTGTAGTTACGGGAATGGGCGTTGCTGCGCCCAACGCGCATGGCCTGGTGGATTTTGAAAAGGCATTGCGGGAGGGCAAATCAGGCATCCGTTTTATTCCTGAGTTGCAGAGATTGAATTTCGGTTGTCAGATTGCCGGTGTTCCGGAAAATTTTGACGCTATCCGTAAAAGCTATTTTGATCATGAAAAGCTTTTATCCATCAATGACAACATCGGCTACGCATCGGTATCCGGGGTGGATGCCTGGCGAGATGCCGGTTTTGAAATTACCCAGGGCGATGACGACACGGTGGACTGGGATACCGGTGTCATTGCCGGTTCCGGCATCGGCGGCATGGATACGATAGCCCAGACAGTTGTGCCGATGATTAATGAGGGCAAAGTCCGGCGGATGGGCAGCCGCATTGTCGAGCAGGTTATGAACAGCGGCACCAGCGGCAGGATCGGCGGCCTGATCGGCGCGGGAAATCAGGTGACATCCAATTCTTCCGCCTGCAGCACAGGCAATGAAGCAATTATTGAAGCGCTCTGGCGTATTCGCATTGGCCTGGCAAAACGGATGGTCGCCGGCGGTTCCGAAGGCGCGAGCCCCTATATCTGGGGCGGCTTTGATTCCATGCGGGTTATCTGCCGCAAATTCAATGATAATCCGGCAGCCGGTTCGCGGCCGATGAGCGCTTCGGCCTGCGGTTTTGTTCCCGGTTCCGGCGGCGCAATGCTTGTTCTGGAAGAGCTGGAAACCGCACGGGCGCGCGGCGCCAGAATTTACGCGGAAATTATCGGCGGTCATGTCAACAGCGGTGGGCAGCGCAGGGGTGGCTCGATGACCGCACCCAATCCCGAAGGAGTAAAAAAGTGCATCAATGCGGCGGTGGCCGATGCCGGAATCAATTCGTCTCTCATTGACGCGATCAACGGTCATCTGACGGCGACCTTTGCCGATCCCTCTGAAGTGAAAAACTGGGCAGCGGCGCTCTCGCGCACGCCGGATAATTTTCCTTACATCAATTCGACAAAGTCACTGGTGGGCCATTGTCTGGGCGCGGCCGGCGCCATCGAATGCGTGGCGACGGTTTTGCAGCTTTACAAAGGATTTCTGCATCCTTCTCTCAACAGCGAGGATGTGCATCCGGAAATCGCGGAATATGCCGCAAGAATTCCGCAAAAGTGTATTGAATTTCCGCAACTGCGGTTCATTGCCAAAGCCGGTTTCGGTTTCGGCGATGTCAACAGTTGCTTAATATTTAAAAAGTGGGAAGAATAATAATTTATTAATAAAGGAGAATGAAAAAAATGGACGAGAAGAAAATTTTTGATGAAATGGTTAATATTTTGAAGGCTTATACAAAGGATGTGACGCTGTTGGATAAAGCAACGATGGACACGCACATTTTGAATGACCTGAAAGTAAATTCCGCGCGTCTGGTGGATGTTATCATCAAGTGCGAGGATGTTTACGGCATCAGCATTGACGATGAAGAAGCCGACAAAATCCGCACCATCGGCGACGCCGTAAAAGTAATTAAACAGAAACTCGGTTGATTGAATGAGCCCAGGCACAAGATTTTTTCTACAGTTGCAGAATTTTGTGGGAAGGATGGCGGTCATCTTCGTCGGACCAATGTACTTTCTCATTCTTAAATTGCTTTTTTACCGGGTGCGCGGTTTACAGGAGATGCGCCGGCAATTCGCCCGGGAGCGCGAAAAGCACAGCGGTTCCTGGATTATCTGCGCCAATCATTTGACCATGATTGACTCATTTATTCTTACTTATGCCACGATGAGTCTGGGAAACCATATCATTGATTTCCGGAAGCTGCCATGGAATCTGCCGGAGAGAAAAAATTTTCAGAGTAATATTATCCTGGCCGTTCTCAGCTATCTTTCCAAATGCATTCCGATTGACCGCGGCGGCTCACGGGATAAAATAAAAAACACGATGGATAAGTGCATTTATCTGCTACGCGACGGCCAGACAGTGATGATTTTTCCGGAAGGCGGCCGCTCGCGGACCGGTCGCGTGAATGTGGACAACTTCTCCTACGGGGTCGGACGCTTTATCAAAGATGTGGAAAACTGCCGGATTATGTGCATTTATTTACGCGGCGACAGACAGCATCAATACAGCAACATTCCGGCCTGGGGAGATAAATTTTCCGTGCAGATGGAAGTCTTTAATCCCGACCGTGTGCCGGACGGCGGGCTCAGGGCACAACGGGAATACGCAGCGCAGATAATCAAAAAGCTGGCGAAAATGGAGGAAAATTACTTTGCCACACACGGGGAACGATGTAGTGGATTTGCTGGATCCGGCCAATGCGGGGAAAAGCGGGGATTCCCGGTATCTAGCGAAAATCCTCACAAATGCTGAATGCGAATTTGTCGGCAAATCAGTAAAACCGGATGTTGCGCTGTGGTCGCTCTGGGTGGGTAAGGAAACAGCCTATAAGGTTGTCCGAAAAATCAGGCAGAATATTCGATTCCTGCCCCTTCGCTATGAAGTTCAGTTTTCCGGCGGCAATTTATTAAAAGAATCCACTGACGGTAAGGTTATTATCATGGGAAAAGAGACGGTTTTTATCCGTCTCTTTTCCTGTTTTGCTTATGTGCATTGCATCGGTTCTGATAGTGTTGCGGCACTCGATAAAATACACTGGCGTGTTGACGCTCTTCCTTTGACGACCAATTCTCCGGACACAGATATTTCGCTTGCGGTGCGGCAGCAGCTGGCGGCAGCGCTTGCCGCTTATCACAATGTGAACCTGGCAGATCTTGCAATAAAAAGATTGAAAAAAAACGGCATATTACAACCGCCCGTCGTTTATCTGGCTGGTAAAAAGACGAATATTGACATCAGTTTAAGCCACGATGGCCGCTTTACCGCATTTGCCTTTCTGTAATCAATCATTAACAATCCGGCTTTTTTATGCTACGTAATTAAACGTATCCACAAACCCTTAAGCTCAGGATGACAATTATGAAAATTGCAGTGCTGAACGGTTCTCCCAAAGGCGAACTCAGTGTCACCATGCAGTATGTAAAATGCCTGCAGGTAATGTTCAAGGATGTTGAGTTCAGGATAATGGACGCAGCTGCTAAAATCAACAAGCTGGAACAAGATGAAAAATATTTTTCCGCGCTGATTGAGGAGATAGCCTCTTCCGATGGCGTCATCTGGGGATTCCCCCTTTATTATCTGCTGGTGCCTTCACAGTATAAACGTTTTATCGAGCTTGTGTACATCAATAACAGTGCCCGGGCGGCTTTTCAGGGCAAGCCGGCCGCGGTTTTCACGACATCAATCAACTTCTATGACCATACCGCTCATAATTACTTAAATGCCGTCTGCGATGATCTCGGGATGCGGTACATTGCCTCTTATTCGGCCCGGATGCATGATTTGCTGAGATCTAAAGAGAGGAAGCGCCTGAAGAAGTTCGGCGAAATATTTCTGCAGGCCATCCGCGAAAAATGGCCGGCCCTGATTAACAATCAGCCGTTAGTGATGCCGGAAATTATCTATTCGCCGGCATCTTTGAACAGAGTGGCGACATTGGGGAAAAAAGTTTTGATCATCGCCGATGATCTGTCGGTAAACGGCAATTTGCGCGCCATGGCGGAGACTCTGCAAAAGACATTTACGCCGCCGGCGGAAGTCGTGCAATTGCGGGACATCGGCATCAAAGGCGGTTGTCTGGGCTGTTTGCAGTGCGGCATGGATAACAACTGCGTTTATGAGGGTAAAGACGGCTTTATTGATTTCTTCCGGCAAAAGGTGCTGGGCGCGGATATTTTGTTTTTTGCCGGGACGATTTACGACCGCTATCTTTCCTCTCTCTGGAAAGCTTTTTTTGACAGAAGCTTTTTTCTGGGCCATATTCCGGTATTGCAGGGCAAGCAGATCGGTTTTGTGATTGCCGGGCCTTTGAAGCAGATTGCCAATCTGCGGCAGATTATGGAAGCCTATACTGAATCGCAGCGCGCCAACCTTGTCGGCTTTGTCAGTGATGATGGCGGCAGCTCGGCAGAAATAGACGCCGGTTTGCAGCATCTGGCTTTGTTTGCCGCTGACTTTGCTTTACAGGACTATATAAAACCTCCGACATTCCTGAGGATGGGCGGCTTCAAAATATTCCGCGATGAAATCTGGAGCGGCCTGCGCATGGTTTTTCAGGCCGACCACCGCTATTATAAAAAACACGGCTTCTACGATTTCCCCCAGAACCAATACAAATTGCAGCTTGTGAACATGATTGTGACGCCGCTGACGAAGATTCCGTTTCTCCGCCGTGAATTTGTCAAACGTATCAAAAAGGAAATGCTCAAGCCCTTTAAAAGCGCATTGGAAAAGGTAAAGTAACTCCGGCCGGAAAAGATTATGGGAAAAAAAGACGAGACAAAAGCACAGCTGATAGAAAAGCTGGCCAGACAAAAAAAGATCAATTTTCTTTATCGCGGACTGGCGGATAATTTAAGGGACATGGTTATTGCCACGGATATTCAGGGCAATATTATTTACGCCAATAAGGCCGCTTGTGAAAGCAGCGGCTATAACAAAGAAGAAGCGCTGCAAATAAATGTGCTTGATATTATACCCGCCGAATATCATGCGGCGGTAGGGGAAAGAATAGCGCGCCGGCAGGCCGGAAATAAAGACATTGAACCTTATGAAATAGAAATTATCAGCAAAAGCGGCCGGAAAATATTTCTGGAAGTCAGCTCAACGCTTATTTCCGATGGAGACGCAGCGCAGGGAATTCTTCTTTTTAGCCGGAACATTACGCAACGAAAAAAAATGGAAGAGGCGCTCAGAGCCGGTGAAAAGAAGTTCCGGGCATTCGCCGAGCTTCTGCCGACCTGCGCCTTTGAATGCGATGCAAATTTCAATATAACCTTTTTCAGCAACAATGCGCTGGAAACCTTTGGCTACACAAAAGAAGATATTGAGGCGGGATTCAACATCCTGAATTTAGTTGCCCCCGATAATATAGATTATGTTTTAAAGCGATATACGGAGTTAATTAACAGTTCTTTGCATGAGCCCACTGAATTTAATGCCCTGCGGAAAGACGGGTCCAGATTACTTGTCCAGCTATGGGCTTCTAAAATCATTGAAAATAACAGTTTTGCCGGTTTAAGAGGCTTTGTTATTGATATTACGGAAAACAGAAAAATGGAAGCGGCTATCAAAGCCGGTGAAAAGAAATTCCGGGAATTTGCCGAGCTTTTGCCCGGCAGCGCCTTTGAATGCGACCTGAATTTCAATGTAACCTTTTTCAATAATAAAGCTTTGAAAACATACGGCTATACAAAAGAGGATTTTGCCGCCGGATTTAATATTCTCAGGACCATCGCTCCGGAAGAGGTCGAAACTGTTTTGCGCTACGTTGTCGCTATGATGGAAGGGAGCCTTAAGCATCCGGTGGAAGCAACGGCCGTGCGTAAGGATGGAACACGCTTTCCCATCCATATCTCAGCCTCCCTCATTATGGATGAGGGCAAGCCGGTGGGAGTCAGAGGCCAGGCGATAGACATTACGGAATTCAAGGAAAAGGAAAGGGCGCTACGGCAAAGCGAAGCCCGGTACCGGGCAATACTCGATACCCTGGAAGATGGTTATTACGAAGTTGATTTAAAAGGTCATATGACAAATTTCAATGATGCGTCTCTGCGACTGCTCGGCTGGGAAAGGGATGAATTGCTGGGCGCGTCGTTTAAATCCTTTTGCAGCCCTGAGTGTTACGAAAAAGTGTTTCTGGAATTCAACAAAGTGTATAAGACGGGAATGCCCGCGCACGGCATTGAATTGGCTGTTGTTAAAAAAGACGGCCAGAAGCATATCGGCGAGTTATCCATTGCTCTGATTCGTGATGAAAAAGGCAACCCGACCGGTTTCCGCGGCATTGTGCGTGAAATAACAGCCCGGATAAAAATGGAAGATGAATTAAGGGAAAGCCGGGAAAGATTTAAAAACATGGTGGCCAACGTTCCGGGAATTATTTTTCAGTGGGTGATACATCATGACGGATCGAGCAATCTTACCTATGTAAGTGAAAGTATCAGTGAGCTGGGGCTGGATATTGATGATCTGATGCATAACCCCTTAAAGGTTTTTACCTTCTTTCAGAAGGAAGATAAAAAGCGTTTGCTTGCGGGTATTGCCGAAGCTGTGCGATCTTCCGGCCATCTTAACTGGGATGGTCCAACGACGATTAACAACATAACCAGATGGCATCGCTGCCTTGCCTATTCCCGCAGGCTGAATAATAGCGATGTTATTTTTGACGGCCTTATTCTGGATATGACGGAAATCAAAAAGGCGGAACGGGAAAAGAAAGAACTGGAAGACTATCTGCAGCAGGCGCAAAAGCTCGAATCCATCGGCACCCTGGCCGGGGGGATCGCGCATGACTTTAACAATCTGCTGATGGGAATTCAGGGCTATGCATCGCTAATGCTCATGGATACTGATCCCGCCCATCCCAATTACCGGAAATTAAAAAGCATTGAGGATATGGTAATAAGCGGCGCCAATTTAACCAGACAGCTGCTGGGTTACGCGCGGCGCGGCCGTTATGAAGTAAAACCGGCTAATATTAATAAAATTGTCGAGAAAACGATTACGATGTTCGGCCGGACGAAAAAGGAAATATCCATCCACCGGCAGTACCAGAAAAATGTCTGGAGTGTCGAGGTGGATCAGGGACAGATAGAACAGGTATTGCTGAACTTGTATGTCAATGCGTGGCAGGCAATGCCCGGCGGCGGCGATCTGTATCTGGATACACAAAATATTATTTTACGCGAGGATACTGCAAAACTATACGGAATCAACTGCTGCCGCTGCGTGAAGATATGCATTACGGATACGGGCGTAGGGATGGATGATACTACACGCAGCCTGATTTTTGAGCCTTTTTTCACCACCAAAGAAATGGGCAGGGGAACCGGGCTGGGTCTGGCATCCGCCTATGGAATTGTCAAAGGGCATGACGGCATAATTGATGTTACTTCGGAAAAAGGACACGGAACGTCCTTTAGTATTTATCTGCCGGCCTCGGATAAGGAATTTATCGAAGAAACAGAACAGGATGCGGCACCGGTAACGAAAAATTGCTCCGAAACTCTGCTTGTTGTTGATGATGAAGATGCAGTGATAAATGTGACGCGCGAAATTCTGCAGGGATTGGGGTACGAGATACTTGCCGCCCGAAGCGGTTATGAGGCCGTTAAAATATACCGGGAAAGGTGGCAGGAAATTGCTCTGGTTATTCTGGATATGGTGATGCCCGGCATGAACGGCGGCGAAACATATGACGCTTTGAAAAAAATTAATCCTGCTGTAAAGGTCATTTTATCCAGCGGCTACAGTTTGGAAGGTAAAGCGACGGAAATTATGAATAAGGGTTGCCAGTGTTTCATTCAAAAACCATTCAAGATTGAAGATATCTCGCAGAAGATCAGGGAAACCTTGTCCAACGAAAACGATTGATTAAAAGTAAAAGGTATTCCTGTTTGATATTTAGTGAGGAATATTGTACATAAGCCCCCATGAAAAAAAAGCAATACGAAAATCTTAATATTTATCGGGGGATGGCGCTGATTGCTGATCCCATTCATCAATATGCCTTCTTCACCGTGCCTGGCGACGGATTATCTGATGAAAAAACCGAAAAAGATTTGATTGATTCTCCCTGGCTGCAGCGGCTGCGGCGGATTTATCAGTTGCAAAGCGCGCGCTGGGTTTATCCGGCGGCTGAACATTCCCGCTTTCAGCATTCTCTGGGAACAATGCATGTGGCCGGGGAATTTGCCAAACAGACTTATGAAAGTCTGAAGAATGTCTGCCGCGATGCTCCTTCGGAAAACTATGTGGAAGAGTTGCTGCGCATTGCCGGCTTGCTGCATGATGTCGGCCACGGTCCCTACGGTCATTTTTTTGATGAACATTATTTGAGTGACTGGGGGCTCACGCATGAATCAATCGGCCGGCAGATTATTATCAAAAAGCTGGGCGCCGTCATCTCCGGTTTAAAGCGCAGTCCCCGGGGCGCCTTTGCCCACGGCGAAGTTCTGCATCCGCAGCAGGTGGCTTATCTGATTAAAATGCCGGAGCCGGGAAAAGATACACAGCCGCGCTGGCTGCAATTGCTGCGGCAGTTGTTTTCCGGCATTTACACCGTGGACAACCTTGATTATGTTCAGCGCGATGCCTACACCACCGGTTTTTCGCTGGACATGGTGGATATTCCGCGCCTGCGTTATTATACCTTTTTCACCGAAGAGGGAATTACCCTGCACCAGTCCGGCATTTCGGCGCTGGGCAGATTTCTCAACGCCCGCTTGAATTTATACGGCAATGTATATTTTCACCGTACTACGCGCGCCCTGGATCTGCACCTGGCGGAAATATTTCACGATACCATCAGACTGATTTTCCCCGGAAATCCTCTGCAAAAACTCGACGACTATCTGCGCTGCGACGAATGGTACTTGTTTAACGAAGTGCAGAGCTGGCTGAATGCCAAAGATGCCGGGAAGCGCAAGCTCGCCGGGGAATGGAAGAAACTCCACGACCGGGAAGTAAAATGGAAGATGTCTTTTACTGCAGAAATATCAGTTGCCCAGATTCAACGCGGCACCGTTTTTTCCCGCGCGCATGATTATGAAATTAAAATCCGGGAGCAGTTGCCGAAGAAACTGCGCGGGCTGGCTTTTAAGGTTGATCTGGCCACGCAGGATCCGCGTCCGCTCAATCCGATTGCCGAACAGGGCAAAAGAGTCAATATCTTTAATCCGGTCACCGGCGTTACTTCACCCGAGCCGCTGCTGGAAATATACCGCTTTATTCCCGCCCGCGTAATGCATTTCCGGGTTTTTGCCCTGAACCATGACTACGACGGTGAGCTGACGGCCGCCGCCGAAAAATCGCTCAATTTCCAGGAAAAAATAATTACCACAAACGTATAATATGTTTGATAATTCTGAAACGACAGATCTGACTCTTTTTGTCCGTACTTCCGGCGAGGAAATTGCCCGCTGGAACCGCCAGCGCATTGTGGATGCGCTGGTGCGGGAGGCGTCAATTGACATTGTCGTGGCGGAGGCCATATCAAAAGAAGTGGAACAACAGATTTTTTCGTCCTCCGGCGGCGTGCTTACAACATCGCTGATTCGCGAACTGGTCAATGCCAAGCTGATAGAAAGAGGCCTGGCCAGAGAGCGCAGGCTGCATGGACGGCTGGGGTTTCCTCTTTACGATGTGCGCCAGCTGATTTTGCATCAGAACAAGGAAAACGCCAATATCCCGCATTCGCCCGAAGGCACCAATTTGCTTTTTGCCGAGGGCATCAAAAGAGAATTTTCTCTGCACGACATTTTTCCCGAAGAAGCCGGCAACGCCCATGCCGCTGGCGATATTCATATTCACGGACTCGGTTACATTGATCGTCCTTTCAGCTGCTGCCAGACTCTGGAATACCTGAAACTGAACGGATTGAAACTGCCGCAGTCCGTTAATTCGGCAGGACCGGCCAGGCATGCGGAAGTTCTGATTTTACACATGGTTCGTTTCAGCGCCGTTTTACAGGGGCATTTCACAGGAACAATCATCTGGGATGCGCTGAATATTTCCTTTGCTCCTTACCTGGCTTACCTGAAAGATAAAGAAGTCCGGCAACTGGCGCAAATGCTGATTTATGAATTTTCCCAGCTATCGGCAACGCGCGGCGGCCAGCCTCTCAATACTGATATTCATATTTATGCAGACATACCGGAACAGTGGGCGAAGCTTCCGGCAATAGGTCCCGGCGGTAAACACACCGGAAAATGTTATGGCGACTACGCTGCCGATTCACTGCGTTTTGCCCGGGCCATCCTGGAAGTATTTTGCCAGGGCGACGTCACCGGCAAACCCTTTATTATGCCGCGGCCGCTCTTGCATATTACGGAAAAAGCATTTCATGCAGAGAGCACGGCGGATTTGCTTGAGCTGGCCTGCGAGGTAGCGGCACGCAAAGGCAATACCTGTTTTGTTTTGGATAGAGAAAAAACTGCTCAGTATTCTGTCTGGAATAAAGAAGACATGGATAACCCCCGGCTCAGACGAACCGCGGCCATCCAGAGCGTTTCTCTTAATTTGCCGCGCATCGGTTACCAGGCAGGCGGTGATGAAAATAAATTATTTGATATTCTTAAAGAACGTGTGGCACTGGCGGTAAAAATCCACGTTGCGAAAAAAGATTTTCTCGAAAAGCTGCTTTCCTATGCCGAACAGGGTCCGCTGGCAATGCTGGCCATGAATTCCGACGGATTTCCCTATTTAAGAATGAACAGGGCTTTTTATATTATCGGTCTTCTGGGATTGAATGAACTGGTGCAGATTCAACTGGGCAGCCAGTTGCATGAGTCGGAAGCAGCGCTTAATTTCGGATTGAAAATTGTTGAATACCTGCAGCAGGAGGTTAATCGTTCCAGTAAGGAATATGCCATGAGGTTTGTTCTGGAGCAATCCCCGGCCGAGACAACAGCCTACCGCTTCGCGAGGCTGGATTTAAAACATTTCTCACCGGCTGCCGGCCGCTACGTGAAAGGCGATGTTGCCGACAGCGCCATTTATTATACCAATTCCACGCACTTCAATGCTGCCGCAGCTGTTTCTCCCCGGTTGCGGGTAATGCAGGAAGGCCTGTTTCATCAATATCTCGCAGGGGAGGTCATAAGTCATCTGTATCCCGGTGATGTCGCTCCGGACAGGGAAACGCTTTGCCGGTTTATCCGGGATGTATTTTATGATTCCGCCGTCCGGCAGATTGATTTTTCGCCGGAATTTACTTCCTGCCTGGCCTGCGGCAAAACAGCGCCGGGCCGGAAAGATGAATGTGGTTACTGCGGTTCGACGGAAGTGGAAGGCCTGGCGCGGCTGACCAAATATTACAGTAAAATTTCAGGCTGGAACAAGGGCAAGCTGGCGGAATTGAAAAATAGAAAACAGACGGACGATTTTTCCCGGTAATTAATTCTTGCTTTTCCGGATAGTTTCGATTAAGGCGTCGCTCATTTTCGCAACGTTAACGATTAAATCAGATTCCCCGACAGCTTTGAACTGACCGGCGAAGATAATATTCCGCTGCGCGATACCGACCACCTTGTAACCGGTAACAATAGCAGCGCCTCTTCTGCTGACGGTTCCGGCTATTACATAATTCAACCCCAGCCTTGTCCCGATTTCGATGATGTTCTCCAGATCGTCATTTTGCTGAAGATTGTTGGCGGAGAGAAAAAGCTCCAGATCTTTCCTGCCCAGCAAAACAAACGATGACTGCATCCGGGGATTATTAAGCAGGGCGTTGGTTACGGTGATTCCATAACCGGTGGCATCCACGCTTAACGGCGTAAAGTGGAAAACGGCGACATTGATTACCGGTGACCCGGCGGTAATCAATGTCGCTTGCGAACTGTCCGGCGATTTTACTCTGGCTGGCACTGCCGCAGGTCTTGCGGCGCTTGCTTCATCCAAAACGGCAAAGCCGTAACGTGCCGTAACAATATACCCATTACGGCTGTAATTATAATAAGCTCTTACTTCATATTTTCCCGGCGTCGGGGCTTCGAAGGTCAAGAATCCCTCGCTGGCTCCTCCCGGCATGTATTGATAGTCTCCGGCTTCCGTATCCGGCGAACCGGCCGGTGCGATACATATCCAGTCGCGGTTGCTGCCGGGCGCGCCGAGAAAATCAACTTTTATTTTTTCGCCTTTGGCATAGGCATCCTTGTCGGTTTTTATCATTCCGGAATCGCCGGCTGCGGCAGCAGACCAACAGCAGAAAGCAATCGTGAATAACACGCTCAGGTAAATTCTAAATCTGCATTTATCGCCGGCCTTCCGCATATTCTTCCTCTGTTTTGTGAAGAATCTATACCATATTCCGCAGTCTGATTCTATAACATCTCAATTACCGTGGCCATGGAGACACCACCGCCACCGCAAAGTGTGGCCAGCCCAAGGGTCTTCTTCTGCTGTTTCAGACTATGAATGAGGGTGACCATAATCCTGCTGCCGGTTGATCCGACCGGATGGCCGAGGCCGATACCCGAACCTTTAATGTTAGTTATTTCACGATTAAGGCCGAGTTCTTTTTCGCAGCCCAGGTACTGGGCGGCGAAAGCTTCGTTGAGTTCGATCAATTGAAAATCGCTCAGTTTCAGGCTGGTTTTTGCCAGTAAATCATTTACCGCCGGCACCGGGCTTAATCCCATTACGGAAGGATGACAGCCGCCATAACCGACTCCCTTGATTCTCGCCAGAGGTTTCAGACCGAATTCTTTTGCTTTTTCTGCGGACATGATCAATAAGGCGCTGGCACCATCGTTGATGCCTGAGGCATTTCCCGCTGTTACCTTGCCGACTTTCGGAATGAACGCGGGTGGCAGGGCGGCGAGTTTATCCATGGTCAGGCCGGGCATAAAATGCTCATCTTTATCAAAGATAACCGGCGGTTTGCCTTTCTTCTGGGGAATTTCAACCGGGACGATTTCATCCCTGAAGGCGCCTTCATTGGTTGCCTTTTCGGCTGCATTGTGGCTGCGCAGGGCTAATTCATCCATTTCCTGTCTGCTGATGTTATGTTTATGGGCAATAATTTCTGCCGTGAGTCCCATTATGTAAGGTTTACCCTTCCATTTCTCGATAATTGAGCCATCCAGATTGACAGGGCCTTTCTCCGGGCCGGGCATAATGTGCGAGCCGCAGTGTAAGCCACGAATAATGTTATCAACAAATTCGGAATCCTGAAGGCGGCAGCCCCAACGGGCGTTAGGAACGGAATAGGCAGCGCCGGACATATGCTCAAAACCGCCGGCCAGAATAACGTCGGTCAATCCAGCTTGGATCATCGCCATACCTGATACTACAGCTTCCATACCGGAAATACAAACTCTGTTTATGGTAACGGCGGGAACTGTTTCCGGAATACCAGCCAGCAAAGCGGCAACACGGGCCGGATTCAAAGCGTTTTCAGGAGACATGCAATTACCGAAACGAACATCATTGATAATGCCTGGATCAATACCGGCGCGCTTAACGGCTTCCTTCATTACGACGCATCCCAATGTGGTGGCGTGAGAAGTTTTGAGCGCTCCACCGAACGATCCAATGGCTGTACGGCACGCTGATACAATTACAACATCTTTCATCAAATAATCTCCTTCCAATTAAATATTCTGCAAAAAACCGTGTTTTTGCAGTTTGTAATAAGAATAAAAAATATGGCCGGTAAAATAAAAACCTTCATATTCCCGCACAACCTGTGCCGGAGGAATCAAGGGGCTAATCCGTCGAGTCGGCTATTTCACTGATATCACCGGGCAATGGGCATTTAAAATTACATACTGGGCCGTTGATCCGAAAAACATTTTGCCGACGCGTGATGTTTTGCCTACTCCCACAAGGATAAAATCGGCGGCAAGTTCTTTGGCAATTTTAACAATATCCTCCCCTGCATCCATGCCACGAACAAGCAGATGAGTTTCGCAGCTAATACCTTGCGCCTCGAGAGATTTTTTGACAGATGCCAGTTTATCCTCTGCTTCTTTGACCATATCAGCGGTGCTTATTGTCTCCTTTTGTGTAGGAAGAGCTTCCTGGGGAACAATAGAAGTAACTATGTATATATTGGCATTCATTTCCTTGGCGTAGCGGGGTAAAATATTAAGTGCATTGTTAGCTGAAGCTGAGCCATCGTAACCAAATGCAATCTTCATTTTTTCCTCCTTATTTTTTACTTAATTTTACTGCTAGGAAAATATATTAAAATAATGCCGGGAACGCTATCATTTTATTTTTAATAAGAAAAGAATTTTTGTCGTGCTTTTAATTCTTAATACTCAATCTCCCAGCAAAGGCTGCCGGGTGTTTCTTTGTAAACGCTCAGGCCTGTCTTTTCGAGCACCCGCCGGGAAGGAAGGTTATCGCGGGCGGTTTCCGCCAGCAGGTAAGCTATGTCCGGGTTTTGAAATATCCAGGGAATTCCCGACTGTAGCGCCTCGGTCATATATCCGTTATTCCGATGCTCGGGATGAATCATAAAATAAATCTGGGCGGCGCCATATTCTTCGGAGTTTTTCTGAAAACAGATACCCCCGATTATCTTGTTGATATCTTTTAATATTATCAGAAGACTCTGCCATTCTTCGTACCATTGATCCTGAAGCTTGGATTTAATGACATTTTGCAGTGATGCTCTCATGGCTGCCCCGGTTTCCTGATTGATGTCTTTTCCCAGAAGTACACCGGTCAGGCGCCGGCCGAGGTATTGTTCAAACTGCCCGGGGTCGTCGGGATTAATGTTCTCGATATCGAGCGGGACTAATTTTAATCTCTTTGTCTCTATTACAGGTATGTAATCCATAGATGTTCAGACGATTTTAAGAGGCGGCAGCCACACCGTTTCCACTGCGACTGCCGCCTTTGCTTGACTGGTTATAGTTTCATCGTAGTCAAATTGGGGCTGATGGTCAACTTGGCCTGTGTTTTGGCAATAACCTCTTCGGGTGTAACTCCCGGCGCGGTCTCTTCCAGAATCAAACCAAGACCTTCTGGTATGACGCGAATAACCCCCAGTTCAGTAACAATCATATTGACGACGCCTTTGCCCGTGAGCGGCAAATCGCAATTGACAAGGATTTTCGGTGTTCCGTCTTTGGCCGTATGCTCCATGCCGATGATAACCTTTTTGGCGCCGGATACCAGATCCATCGCTCCGCCCATTCCCGGCACCATCTTGCCCGGCACCATCCAGTTGGCCAGGTTTCCCTTGCTGTCCACCTGCAGGCCGCCTAAAACAGTGGCATCAACATGGCCGCCGCGAATCAGCATGAACGATGTGCAGCTGTCAAACATTGCCGCGCCCGGCACTAATCCCACCGGTTGTCCGCCGGCATTGACCAGATCCGGATCAACGTCTTTTACCGGCGCCAGGCCGACAAATCCGTTTTCCGACTGCAGCAGAATATTGACGCCTTTCGGCAGATAATTGGATACCATTGTCGGAAGACCGATGCCCAGATTCACGACATTCCCGTCTTTCAACTCGAGGGCAATTCTTCTTGCGATAATTTCTTTGCTGTCCATTATGCATTACCTCCTTTTCCCTGTACCAGCCAGTCCACGACAACACCGGTAACCATTACTTCATCGGGATCAATTTGTCCTATTTCGACGATTTCTTTCGCTTCCACGATAACTACATCTGCTGCAAAAGCCATGATGGGGTTGAAGTTACGCGAACTGCGCCGGAAAACAAGATTGCCGAATTTGTCGGCCTTTTGTGCATATAGCAAGGCAATATCGGCGCGCAGGGGCATTTCTAATAAATATGATTTGCCGCTGAGCACTAATCTTTGTTTGCCGTCTTCCACGATTGTTCCGACACCCGTAGGTGTGAGAAATCCGCCCAATCCGGCGCCGCCGCAGCGGATGCGTTCCGCCAGCGTTCCCTGCGGAATCAAATCAACGCTCAATTCCCCGGCAATCATCTGCCGCCCGGTTTCTGCGTTTGTGCCGATATGAGATACAATCGCTTTTTTCAGTTGCTTGTTGACGACGAGTTTGCCAATACCGAGATCCGGACGTGCCGTGTCATTAGCGATAAGCGTCAGGTTTTTTACGTTCTTTTTTATCAGAGCATCCACTAAAGTTGGAGGGTTTCCCACACCGAGGAAACCTCCTATCATAATGGTTGCGCCATCATTAATTTTATCCAGCGCTTTCTCTATGCTTATTACTTTTTCCATATTATTATCCTTCCTGTATAGCTTTATGCTATGCTTTCTCCAATACGATTGACATTCCTTGTCCGCCGCCGATGCAAAGCGACGCCAGGCCCATATTCAAATTGCCTTTTTTCATCTGCATGGCCAGACTGTAGGTAATTCTGGCGCCCGTGCAGCCGATCGGATGGCCGATGGAAATACCTCCGCCCTGCAGGTTGCATCTGCTCATATCAATATCGAGCTCTTTAATGCAGGCAATAGACTGGCAGGCAAAAGCTTCGTTCAACTCGACCAAATCAATATTCTTCATGGTAATATTAAGATTTTTAAAAAGTTTTCTGGTTGACGGAATGGGGCCCAGTCCCATATATTTGGGGTCAACGCCGCCACTGGCGAAGCCTTTGATTTTTGCCAGAGGTGTTAGGCCTAATTCCTTTGCTTTTTCCGCACTCATCACGATAACTGCCGCCGCCGCATCGTTGATACCGGAGGCATTGCCCGCGGTAACCGTACCGTCTTTTTTGAAAACTGTCGGCAATTTACCCATTTTTTCCAGGGTTGTGTCCATTGGCCTTTCATCAACGGCAAATACTTTCGGGTCGCCCTTTTTCTGCGGAATAACGACCGGCACGATTTCATCTTTGGTTGCGCCACTGGCAATCGCGGCGCGGGCGCGGCGATGGCTTTCATAGGCAAAAGCATCCTGTTCGGCGCGGCTGATTTTATACAAGGCAGCGATGTTTTCCGCGGTCAATCCCATGTGATAACCGTTGAAAATTTCGTAAAGTCCGTCGTAAACCATCAAATCGGCCATCTGGCTCATCGGCATGCCCATCCGGTATCCCCAGCGGGCATCGGGCAGGATAAAAGGAGCATTGCTCATATTTTCCATTCCTCCGGCCACAATTATTTCCGCCTCGCCGGCTTTGATTAACTGTGCCGCCAGAGCAATTGCTTTCATACCCGAAGCACAAACCTTATTTACCGTATAAGCATTGGTTTCTTCCGGAACACCGGCGAAGATTGAAGCCTGACGAGCGACGTTTTGCCCCTGCCCACCCTGTAAAACATTGCCCATGATTACTTCGTCGAGACAAACAGGGTTTAATGAAGAGTCATAATCATAGTATTTTTTGTTGATTTCCGTCATGTCGAAATCGCCGAATGCCGTCGGACGGCAACTTTTTAAAAAGTCATTAATGGAGGGACGCAATCCCGCTCTTTTCAGAGCTTCTTTGATAACCAGAGCTCCCATGTTAACCGTCTTCACTCCCTTCAGAGAACCGCCGAACTCCCCTACGGCCGTTCTCGCTCCGCTTACAATTACTACTTCTCTTGTTTTCATTTTTTGCTCCTTAAGTATTTATTGTTTTAGTTAGTTACCCCCGCCGCTTCGTTTCGGGGATAGTTCGTCTAACGCTTCAAATTTTACTGCGTTCATTTTCAGCGAGTCTCACTGCCCCACTTAATGCAGGCTGCTCCCCATGCATAACCGATACCGGCTGCGGCAAGAACAACCAGGTTCCCCTCCTTTATTTTGCCGCGTTTAACGCCGAACTCGATGGACATGACTCCGTCATTTTGCCCCATGTGACCAAGATAGACGAAATCATCCCAGTAGGTGGTTTTTGTTTTCACATCAACACCGACTTCTTTGGCTACGTATTCAAAAGCGCTGGGTTTCATGTGCAGCAGGCCAAGGTAATCTATATCCTTTCTCTGATAGCCGGATTCTTCCAAAGCCTCATCAATCACTTTGATAAAATTCGACATGGATAATTTATCGAGGCGATCTTTCATTCCTTCGGGATCGGGCACGGACAGGTAAAGCAGCTTCTTTTCCAGCACTTCGTAAGCGGTCGGAGGATTATCGCCGCCGCCCGGAACCGTCATGGGCAATCCCGAACCGCCG
>JAKLDS010000037.1 GCA_022703375.1 Deltaproteobacteria bacterium
CGCCGTCATAGTTTCCTGCGCTTATACTCAACGCGCCTATCCCGCAATCTCCGTTGAGATACAGCAGGCGCTGGAAATTGCCGGTTTCGGCTTCGACATGCAGATGGCCTGCTCTGCGGCGACTTTCGGCCTGCACCGGGCTTACGACTCTCTGGTAGCCGGTTCGGCAAAATGTGTTTTAGCAATCAATCCCGAGTTGGTTACTCCCCAGGTGAATTTCCGCGACCGTGACACCCATTTCATTTTCGGCGACGTCAGCACGGCAATAATAATGGAGCGCGCGGAAACCTGCGTTGCTGCAAACAGCTACGATATTTTGAGTACAAAGGCGCTGACCAGATTTTCCAGCAACATCCGCTCCAATTTCGGACATATGTCCTATGCCAATGATACGGACCCCTTCGGGCGCGACAAGATGTTCCATCAATCAGGCCGCAAGGTCTTTGAAGAAGTGAGTCCGGTTGCGGCAGCTCATATCAGTGAACACCTCACAAGCCTCCATCTGACGCCGAAAAATATCAGAAGGTTCTGGCTGCACCAGGCCAATATCAACATGAATAACATGGTGATAAAACAGCTATTGGGCGATAATGTAAACAATGACAACACACCGACAATTCTTGACCGGTATGCCAATACCGCATCAGCGGGATCAATTATCGCTTTTCACCTGTATAACAGCGATCTGCAGAAGGGCGAGACGGGGGTAATCTGCTCCTTTGGCGCAGGCTATTCCGTGGGTAGCCTGGTGATACGCAAAAGATAAGTAATTCAGGATATTAATCGTCTAATGATACACCTCGCAATTGCCGGCACACCTGTCGCTATCTTGACAGCAGGCCGGACGGGCCTTATGTTATTACAGAAATGTTTAATATTCAGGGTGGCGCTGGGAGTAATCGAAAGAAGCGAAACGTCGGTTTCTCCGGGAGGCGGCAACGAACATTCAGTTATTATCCGGCATGATGAATATGGTCCCGCCATCAGGAATTGCCGGCAGAGGCCCGGCAGGTCAGATTATTAAGGTATCAGCATAAGCAATACCCGCGGCATTGATTACTAGAATTGATTATTTGCCGCTTTTTTATTTGGCAAAAACGGTCATTACTGATTTTCGCCGCCGTTCCGAAACAAAAATCCGAAAGGAACCGGTATGTTTTTTAACTGGGATTTCGCGCCGGCAGCCAGAGAAAGGTTCTTCCATTCTCTGGAAAATATTTTTCACGATTTTGCTGTCGGACAGACGCCACACCGGATAATTGATGAAGATCAAGCCCTGAATTTCCGGCTCTTGTGCTACGAAAAAAACCGGCAGGCGCAGGAAGCCGTCTTTATCATCCCCCACATGATTAACCGCCCTTACATACTTGATTTATCCGATGATCTGAGTGTCGTTAAATCATTAATTGACAGTGGCTTTGCCGTTTACATGATTGACTGGGGCTATCCCACCACCGCGCAAAGCGCGATTTCCTTCGCCGACTATCTCACCTATGCTGACAGGTGCATGAATATTATCCGGGGTGCAAGGCGCGGCAGGAAGATTTCGCTTTTAGGCTATTGCACCGGCGGTATTATATCGCTCATTTACGCATCGTTTCAGCCTGAAAAATTAAACAAGCTGGTTTTGCTGGCGACGCCGCTGGATTTTTCCAACGTCCGGGACATCCGCATTTCCTGCGGCAAAATGCTTGATATGGATTTCATCACGAAATTATTTGCCAACATGCCCGGTGAGATGGTTGTGTTGTTCGGCAGAAATATGTTCTTTTATTATCTTCCTTTATTCATGCGGGATGAAGAATTTAAAAAAGAGCTGGAGCAGTTGCGGGACTGGGGTAATGTTTTGCGCATCAATCGCTGGCTGCTGGATTCGCCCATGATACCGGGCGCGGCCTATACACAGTTTATACGGGATTGCTACCGGAATAATTTCCTCATTCAAAACAAAATGAAAATCGGCAAACGGCTGGTTAATCTGGCCGGGATTTCCTGCCCCGTGCTCAATTGCCTCGCCAAATTCGATCATATCGTTCCGCTGGCCTCCGGCACTGCTCTAAAAAATGTATACACCGGCGGCAGCTACAAAGAAATAATATTCCCCTCTTCTCATGTCGGATTGACGGTTGGTAAGCTCGCGCATGAACAATTGTGGCCGAAGATAGGAGAGTGGTTGAAGGTTTCGTAAAATACGGTCTTTTGCTAAACTAAACTGACCGTGCTACGCCTTCACCTCCCCTGGATATGCCATGCTTTTGCCAAACTTTTTCTATTTTCGATTAACAGCCTCAGATAATCAAGTTCCAGTCTGATCATATCCGTGTCTCTGCCGCGCAGCCACTCGGCCAGCCAGGCAAAGCGCAGCGCAACAATAAATTCCACCAGATTTTGCCAGCTTGTTTCGGAAAATATCCCGGCCTTTCTGAGGCGGGCAATAAAAGATTTAACAAGTTGACCTGACAGGCTTTGCGGCTCTTCCACGCCGACACAGCCAATCAGGTTGGCCGCATCGTACAGCTCGCTTTTATATCCCGCGAATTCCCAGTCAATCACGCATTTAATATCAGAGGCGTCCCAGATAATATTCAGCGGATGATAATCGCCGTGGCAGAAAGCGACGGGAAGTTTTTCGTAAACCGGCATAAAATCGTTTTCCAGAAAAGAGGCGATATCGTTAATCTCATCTTTGATATTTTCGTTATAAAGATTAATTTCGCGGACCAGTTTATCCACATAACCACGCAGGGAAAAGATATTGCCGGAATACCACAGGGGCAGATTTTTTGTTTTCGCGCTGAGGTTAATCAGAAAACCGGCCAGCGCCAGGCCGCGCCATTTATCATACATGTATTTTTCCCGGTTCAGCGCCACACCCTGCACAAATGGAACCAGCTGCCAGAAACTATTTTCAAATTTGATTATATATTCGCCGCCGGCGGCGGGCAGATACGGCTGGATATGCGGGAGCTTTTTCTTCGCCAGATAATCAAGCAGCAGGGCTATCTGTTGTTTATGCTGAAAAGATTGCGGCGGGATTTGCTCCAATATAAAGAATTTGCCGTTTTCGTCTTCCAGAACCAGGCGGAAAGCAACACGCTCCGGGCTGCCCTGAACAGCAATATGGCGATGCAGTTTTTTTAAGCGTATCCGCCAGAAACGGGCAACGGCTTGCCCGGCTGCTTTTGGGAATGAAGAAGCCTTATCTCGATATTTAATACGAGCAGGGGATGGGCTTGCGGCATTTTCCCGCAACGCGGCTATTTTATTTAGCCGGGGCTGTTTTTTAATTTTTATTTCCAGGCGCAGCGCGGCGCTTTTTGTCATCTTCGCGCTTGCGGCCATTAATTTCACCGGCCGGCGCGAACGGGTATATTTTGCCGCCTTCCCTTCGTTATGCGCGGCCAAACGATTTTCCATGTTGTTAGTCACACCGGTGTACAGACTGCCATCCGAACAACGCAGAATATACACCAGCCATGCTTTGTTATTTTGGTTTTTGCCGTTCATTCAATATATGCTACGGCCTTTCGCAATCACCCGCAATGATGATGACGGCCAAAGGCCGGATGAAGTTGGCAGGCTCTATTTAACCTTTTCGATTTCTATCAGGCCTATTGTTGCCGGGTGGTCATTTTCACTGTCATCCATGGTGATAAGCTCGATGGAACCATCGGATAAAATTTCGCCGAAGATAATATCTTCATTGTGACCAACAATGTAAATACGTTTGCCGTCTCTGGAGATAACGCCGGAAAAACCTTCTTTGACCTTTTTTTTGCTGCGATGTTTCATGGTATAAGAACGCTCGCCGTAAAACAACCTACCCTGTTGTTCTTTAATTACCCAGTCGCCGTCAATTTTGGGGTGGGAAAAGAAACCTTTTACCTCGTGGTGATGAGAATAGTTTTTGGATTTCCACTTGCCCTTTAAATCCGGCACCGGTGATTGGGCAAAGACCGTTCCTGCCGAAAAGCAAACCAGGGCAGCAAACAAAACAAATACAACACATAATTTTTTCATAAATACTCCTTTTGCTATTATTTCCGTCTCAGGGCTTCATAAAACGGATTGTTGAACGGTTTGGGCGCTTTCTTACCGCTTTTTTCTTTATTTGTTCACGCGGTCTTCCCTGCTCTTTGCGCAGGGGTGGAATTATTGTCATATCGTTTTTATATGCTGAAGAAATTTTTTAAAAAATACTCCTGTCGGGTAATTGATGAACATCCTGGCCAGATGATTCCGGGATGTGGGGGTGGTGTTGATAATAACAATGGGGATGCCCTTCCGCCAGGCGATATCGGGGATGGAAGCGACCGGTTCAACCTGCAGGCTGGTCCCCATCACAATAAGCAAATCTGAGGCTAGAATATCAGACAGCGCCCGCTCAAATAAAGCTTTATCCAGTTCTTCCCCCATCAGCACGGTTGCCGGTTTGAGAATGCCATAACATTTGTAACAATACGGATTATAATTCACGGCATTGAAAATCGCTTCAATATCATGCCTGATGCTGAATTCTCCGCATTTCAAACACTTCACTTTATGCTCTGTTCCATGAATCTCAATAACCTTTGCCGGATCCACACCCGCCTTTTGAAAGAGGCCATCAACGTTTTGCGTGACAATACAGGAAAGACGGTTTTGGTCCGCCAGCCATTTGGCGGCCTCATGGGTGGGATTAATTTTGGCGCGCAGGATAATATTATAAAACTGGCGTTCCATTGCCCAATAGCGGGCCCGGACATCTTCCCGTCGCAGGAAATTCTGATATGTGAAATCCTCCGCGCCAAATTTTCTCCAGAAATCGTAGTTGCCGCGAAAATCCGGTATGCCTGACTCTGTGCTGGTGCCGGCTCCGGACAGGATAGCAATCCTTCCGGCGCTGAAAACGATGTCCCGGAATTTGGCAATTTCTTTCCTGTCCGGTTTCAATAAACGGGAGGGATGCCTTAATAACCGGAAGATATTTTCCTTGCTGCTTCTAAAAGCGAGCGGCAATATGTTCTCTCTGTGCCAGGTGATGATATTTTCCGGTGTGGTAATAATACTCAGGGGGACAGGATAAAGCCCGGTTGTTCGCGAATCAGTTTTTCTTAAAATTATCAGAGCCGTCAGGATAGTAATGTTGAAAGGCAGAGTAAGGAAAGGGAAATTAATAATCCCGAAAACATTGACCAGCAACAGCCAGCAAGCAGTGCAGAAGGCAATTCCGGCAAAGGTAAAGAAAAAAGTCCGTAAACCGGCAACTATGAAAACACCGAATAGTCCGATGGCTACCGGGATAGCATTGAATCCGATGAAGATATCAGCAGCGTAATTTGCTCCGGCGGCGGCAGGGATAATTTTTACGATTAAGTAACCAGTAAGGGCGCCCAGACCGGCAGCGAAAGCATTGATCCTTGAATTAATTAAGATGCCGAGGAAAATCAGCAGCCAGGCGATTAACTGTTGTGAAAAATTAATATGCAGCAGGTAACTATTGCCGGCTTGCGCCATTTTAATCAGCGGCTCTGCAGAATAACCATTGATAATATAAACGGCCGAATCCGGAAAAAGCCCGGCGCTGTAAACAAGCCAGTAAACCATAATCAGCGAGACAGGTAAGACAATCGCGGCAGGGATACTCATGACCGGTAAGTTAAATTGACCCAGCGATAGTTTTTTCATCAGGGCAGAATGCGTGAGATAAACAATTATTCCCGTAAAGACAAAGAGAATCAGAGAAACGGGGGAAGGAGAAAAATACCAGCTCCAGAAAAATCCGAAAAGCGCGCCGTTAAAACCGAAGATGCCGTGCCTGATATAAATTCTTTCCTCCCTGCGGAAATATGCGGCAAAAGACGTAACGGCAATTCCGACAAGCGAAAACAATACCGTGCTGCCGGAAATCATCATCAGGGCAAGCAGCAGAAAAAGCCCGGTTACGATATTATCGGCGAACAGAACCTGTCCGTAGGAACGCAGCATAATATCAATAAGCCGCAGCAGGAGAGAACGGGAGCAGATTTTCTGCCATTCGTCAGTCGTTTTTTCCCGGATGCTGTTAAGTTTATTTTTGCTTTGCAGGAACATGTTTCAACAATCTGGCCGGTATGATTTCCGGCCCTTTAATGTCTTCATATTTTTCCTTCCGGCGGATAATTGCGGCCTTGCCCTCATTGAGCAGCACCACTGCTGGGCGGGGATAGATAAACTGCATGGACTGAGTGAAATTATACGCGCCCACCTTGCTGATAGTAATAATGTCGCCGGTTTTTACCACAGGCAGCCTGACAGATTTTCTCAGCACGTCTATTTGCATGCAGAGAGCGCCATAGATATCAACTTCTTCCATGGCTTCTGAGGAATTGCGGTCCGAGGCCATTTCATAACGATAATAAGTGGAAGCGGAAAGCAAATTGACTCCAGCATCAACGATTACCGCCCGGTTGCCGCTGCTCCGCTCTTTTACGGCCACAACTGTGGTTAAAAGATGCATGCATTCGTCCACTACGGAACGTCCCGGTTCCAGAATCAGCCGCGGGGGATTTTTAAAATCACCTGATTTTCTGTTAATAACGGAGCAGATCGTTTCGGCGTATTGCTCAATCGGCGGAGCAATGGTGTAGCCCGGCATCAACTGGGTGTGCAGGCTGTTTCGGGAAGGATAACCGCCGCCGATGTCCAGGTATTCCATATCCAGTTTCAGCTCTTTTTTAATATTAATTGCCAGGGTTGTCAGATTCTCTATCACGCGGCGATAGATGCCCAAATCAATGATGTAGGTGCCCGCATGACAGTGCAGACCGGCAAGCTGCAAATAACGGTGTTTCTTAATCTGCCTGCAGATTTCGAGAGCTTCTCCCCGTTCATAGCTGAACCCGAATTTATCCCAGACCGGATAATTAAGCTGCATATTGACACGAATGCCGACTTTTACTTTGCGTCCCAGCGCCCGCGCCACTTCTCCCGCAGTTTTCAGTTCATCGAGGGAATCCAGGTTAACCGCAGCGCCGTCAATAAAGGCCCTTTTCATTTCCTCCGGTTTTTTGTATGGTCCGTTAAATATAATCATCCGTCCGGGGACGCCTAATCTCCCGGCTATCTCGTATTCAAAGCCGGAAACAACCTCGGCCCAGGCTCCCTCCTGATGGAGTATCGCGCAAATGGCGCTCAGGTAGTTGGTTTTGTAGGAATAAGCGATTGTTGTCCGGGGATAACGTCCGGTGAAGGCCTGCGCCAGTTCGCGATAGGAGCGCCGCAATGTGCTTTCGGCAACAACATACAGAGGGGAACCATAATCGCTGATCAGATTTTGCACTGACAGATTTTCGATTATTTTGCTGGCAGGAGTTTTCAGATGCTCGCTTTTAAATTTTCCGGTATCGGCAAAAGAAACTTTTTTTATAACCGGCTTCAGGTAAGGCTTTTTCCCTTTATCTTTAACCATAGTTAATTTCTCCATTCAGGGAAATTTTTCCAAAATGATTCAAATCGGTAACGACATCTATTGATGATCTGACAAGCACTTTGCCCGGTGAGGTTTTGCTGACACCCCGCAATTTCTTCCCTGAGATAACATCAATGAGAATTGCGGGCAGATTTGCTCCGGCCTGCGCTGTAAGGCCGATCCAGTCGGGAAAAGACTGGCGGAAACCGGAGATAAATTGTTCTCCCTGCTGATTTCGGGTAATCTCAATAGTGAGCGTTCCCTGCCAGGAAGTTTTTCGGACTATTTCCACGGCCAGCGCCATGAATTCATCACTATCAACCGTCAGCGCCATCCATGTGCCGCCGTAGCGGGAAATCAGTATTTTTTTTATTGACGATATAGCCACTATTTTACTTTTGCTGCCGGCTATCACTGTTACCGCAAAATAATCCGGTGCAACAGTTAAGTCAAGCGAAGCCTGCTCGGAGACGGGATTTTTGATCAGGGCCGGGGGAAGAACAGTTGGCTCATTGTTATCGTCTTTTACAGAGACTTCTTCCTGTTTTTCCAATTGCCTGTTGAGTGCGCTCCTCAGTTCCCGCAGAGACCTCCGGGAAGGAAGTAATATGGCAATGTCTGCCGCGCGTAATTGTGGTTCCATATCATTAAAAAGATTAACCTCTTCTTCAATGGTAGGTATGATTATATCGAGACCTGCTTCTTTTTTTATCTGTTTGATTCTGCCGAGGAATGCTTCCTGATCTGCGCCGGGCGACGGGACAACAAACGCTTTCTTCATCAAGCCTAAATGAAATAATCCCGTGTCCAGCGGTTGATACGCCAGGCCGATTAGCTGATAATTACGCTTACTGTCTCCATTCAACGCCTGCAAAACGCCAAAACCTGCTTCGGGAGCGCTCGCCGTGTTCAGACCTGTAACTGCAACAATCACAGATTTACCTCCCCGGTAGCAGTCAACTTCATGAGTTGCCGGACATCAATATAATTATCTGTAACCGTTCGGATAAACAGTTTGCCCGCGGCATATGAAAGAAAAGGTTGCCCCGGAAAACCGAGAGCCAGTTTTACCGTCAGCAAAGGAAGATTCTGGCCGGCCGCGCACGCCAGATATAGCCAGGAGGGGAACCGGCTGTTAATTTCCATCAAATGATAATTGCCTTTTTCATCTTTCAGAAATTCGCATTCGGCGGGGCCTATCCATTCCAGTCTTTTCAGGATAGCCCCGGTCAATTTAACAGGTTTGTCGTCCTCCACGGTAATGCCGGCAAAAGCCTTGCCTTTTTCCGTCAATCCGAACTTTTTCATGACAACGGCGCCGGCGAGTTGAGATTTCTTGTCGGTCAGGGCAATGACGTCAATTTCTTCACCGGCTACAAATTTCTGCATTAAAATAGGATATCCCCACTGATTGAAGAGCTGCCAGTAACTGGCTTCGCCTTCCACAACTGTGTTGCATATTGCGGCATCACTCAGCGCGCCTTTCAGGACAAAAGGCGTTCCTCCCAGAGCAGCGCACCTTGCCGATATTTCCTGGGCGTTATTAATTATTACTGTTTCGGGACAGCGAAATTTATGCTGCCGGCAGAATTCGTAGAGCTGATTTTTGCTTCTCATTTTGATGCTGCCGACGGACGGCAGCAGTGTTTTAATACCCATTGCGGCAAGTTCCCCCGCCGCCTGGGCGTAGAGAACAACCTCGGAATCAAGCGATGGTATAATTAAATCTATGGGATGAACATTATGGATTTCTGTTATTCGCTGCAGGAGAACATCCACTCCGGCCGCCGGATACGGGATTAAAAAAATCCGGTCGAATACTTCTGCGCAAAAAGCGCCTGTGGAAAGGGGGTCAAAGACAAACCCGGAAATAGTGCCCCGGAATTCAGCTGAGCTGCGCAGACAGCGGGCGATGCCTAAACCGGGATAAGGATTATCTGTCGCCATGAGGCCGGTAATCACGACATGGGCTTTGATCATTTAGCTTCATCCGCCTTTATCAGACTCGATTTCTTCAGCCCTTCAATAAAAAGGCGGTAATCCATAATAACCTCGGCAATATCATCTATGGCAAAAACGTTCCCGGACTTATTGAGTATTTCACTAAATGTTCTTCCGGCAAGCATTTCTTTAAAAACGAAGGTCCCCGTAGAATTCAGGGAATACACACCTCCGTTTTTTTGATTGAAAATGATGGATTCATCGCCTTTTTCCATAAAATTGCCGCGGATATAATCGGCAATGGTGCAGCACGTCAGCTTGTTCAATTCCCGTTTGTGCTTTTCACACAGAGGCAAACACGGATCTTTGACAGGCGGGCAACTTTTAGCTTGCCCGCCCGCCATAACACAACTGCGCATTCTTTCTTTTCTTGCGTTTCCCGGAGAGCTCATTTTATTTGTTTATTTCTTTCATGCCCATTTCGGCGCTGTAATTGTAAGGGACGATTTTTAAAGACTTCTGGAAAAGCTTCTGCGCTTCCGTCTTATTGCCCTTCATCAGCTCGCACCATCCTTTGCCGTTGATCGGGGCGATGTAGCTGGCATTGGGATGATAAGCTTCCAGCCTCCGGAAAGTCTCCAGTGCCTTATCGTAATTTTTCTGGTAGTAATAACTCCAGCCTAAATTATCCAGCATATAACTGTATTTATCCCAGGAAGCTGCCGTTGGCGTCAAAACCGGCAATAATTTTTTAAAGGAATCAATCGCGCTGTTCAGGTCTCCCAGCACATAGGCAATCGTGCCCACACCCAGGAGAGCATCCCGGTTATCAGCATCGGCTTTCAGTATTTTGTTGAAATGGAATTTTGCCGCGTCATAATAATATTGATAATAGTAGCTCCATCCCAGGGAATTATAAAGCTCCTTGAATCCGGGATTGCCATCCAGAATCGCATACAGTTCCTGATTATCCATGAAGGCTGGATAGAAGTACATCGCAGTGGCAAAATTATCTCTGGCCTTGCCGGTATCGCCCATTTTTACATAACTGAGAGCAAGACCGTAATACGGTTCTCCCAGATAATGATTGACTCGCAGGGATTCATTAAACTTGGCAATGGCTTCGGCATATTTATTTTCTTTGTATAACACCCAGCCCTGGTTATTATACGCGTCAACAGCCAGCGGCTGAATAGCTGCGATTTTCGCGTAAATTGCATTGGCCTCCTTGAATTTTTTGGCGCGGAAGTTAATGGCGGCAATGGTTCGCCAGGCATTGACAAGTTTATCGTCAATAGCTACGGCCTTTTCCAGATAGCTGAGGGCTTCGCCGTCCTTGCCGCGAAGATAAAGCACCCAGCCGGTGCCTACCAGGGCATCGGTATCCTTAGCTTTGTCATTGAGAATTTCCTTGAATCCAGCGTAAGACGCATCCAGTTGACCAAGCCAGTAGTTTGACCAGGCCATCCCGCGCAACGCTTCGATATCACCGGTGTTAGCGGCAAGATATTCCTTGAAAGCCGCCGCTGCAAGTTTATAGAGCTGATTATTATAATAACTCCAGCCTAAAGTTTTATACAGGTCGTTCCATTTGGGATTGGCTTTGACGAGATTGACGAAGTCCTGAGTATGCGTATAGTAGGGATCAAGTTTGATCGCCGCCGATAGTTCATCTTTGGCATCGTCCTTCTCATCGGTTTTTGCCAGGCTCATCGCCAATCCGTAATGCGCTTCCACCAGGAAGGGATTTATTTTTTTTGACTCGGAAAAGGCATTAATAGCCTTATCGTATTTTCCGGCATAATAATAAGCCCAGCCGCACATATTCCAGGAAGCAATTGATGACTTGTCAATCCGGATCAGTTTTTCATACTCTTTAATCGCCTGGTCATATTTCTTTTGCTTGAAAAAAAGATTGGCAATGAATGCCTGGGAATCGTAATAGTCACTCTTCAGGGAAACCGACTTCTGCGCGTCAACCAGAGCACTGGCTTCATCTTTTTGCGCGAGATGGTAATAGCCAAGCCCATTATAAGCCAGGGCGCTCTGGGGATTTACACTGAGAGCCTGCTTAAAGGCTTTCAGCGCTTCCGCCGGTTTGTTATAGGACAGGAAAGTGAATCCCAGACCGGCATAAGCTTCGTCGGCTTTCGGATTGAGCTTGAGCACGGCATTAAAAAGCTCTATTGCTTTATCCAGATAGCCCAGGCCGCGATAGCTCCAGCCATAGGCAAGTAAAGCCTCGACATCATCGGCTTTTATCTTCTGCAGATAGCCGTCCAGTTTGAAAATTGCGGCAGAATAATTAATGCGGGCATAAGCCAACCCGAAATCTTTCCAGAGCTTTTTCCACTCCGGTTTTTTTTCAATAATACCGCTCACTGCTGCGTTGTCCATGTAATAAGGATTAACGGCTATTGCCCTGGCGAAATTGTCATAGGCTCTGGCAAATTTATTCTGGTAGTAATTGCTCAGCGCTATACCATACAGAGCCTCGACCGATTCCTGCTTTTGCGATATGGACAGAGCTTTTTCGAAGGATTTTTCGGCGCCGGCATAATCTTTATTAAAGTAAGAAGACCACGCTATTTTGAGTTGCGCGGAAAGATTATTTTTATCTTCTTTGACCGCTCTTTCGTAAACCGCAATGGCTTCAGGGTACTTCGCCTGTTCATAATATAAGTCGCCACAGGCGGTTAAAATATCAGTGCGGGGCGTAAATTCATTCGGGTACTGCTTCGGATATTTTACAGCCGTTTCAAAATATTTGACGGCCTGCTCGTAATTTTTTTGCGCTTTTGCTAAAAAGGCCAGACCGAAGTTTGCGTCGGCAAAGATAGATTCAATATATATTTGGTCAGGAACTTCATAAAACAGGTAATCGCTGTTATTAATGTGGTCATTCGCCCATTTAAACTCGGCCTTGAAATATTTTTCGCTTTCCGGGTTTTTTCCCAGTGTGAATTTGGACCAGGCCATGCCCTGAATAACTTCGATGTTGGTATTATCTTTTTTATATTGTTCCGTGAAAATATTTTCTGCTTCCAGAGCTCTGCCCGTTTTCATATAGCTGAACCCCAAAATTCTCTGAGCTTCCGGGTAATCAGCCTTTAATTGCAGCGCTTTTTCCAGGCTCTGGATGGCTAAATAATAATTTTTCTTTTGAAAATTACTTAATCCTTCTTTGTAATAATCGCCGCTGCTTTTGGAAAAAAAAGCGGCATTAGCATTCATGTTCGTTGCCGCAATAAAAACAACCGCGAGCATTGAAGCAAACAAAACCGTAAATAAACGATTTCTTCTCATACACTGAACCCCTTTCTTTCTGTTTAATTAATTTTACTTATATTCTTATTGTTTCCAGCCGGCAATTTTCGACATAATAATTACATCGTTGAATCGCCCGCCGGAAAAGATAGCGTTGCGTAAAACCCCTTCTTTTTGAAAGCCGCATTTTTCAAAACATTTTATTGCCCGGCAATTATAAGCTAAGACGGTCAGCCAGATGCGCTCCATGCCCAATTCGGCAAAACCGTATTGCAGCATCATCTCCGTAACTTCCGGACCAATTTTTTTTCCCCATTGTTGTTGATCGCCGATGAATATTCCATATTCAGCAGAGCGATTCTGCCAATCTATTTTGCGGAAGAAAGCATTGCCGATATAAAGATTTGTATCAATGATTTGAATTGCCAGTTCGCATAATCCTGTGGAGACCACAGGATAAGTGGAAAATAATATTTCTTCTTCCACCTGCCTGTATGATGTAAATGCAGAACGGCCTAAATAAAGCCGTGTAAACTCTGGATCGTTGAACCAGTTGTAACGCAAAACTGCGTCTTGAAGATTGGCCGGCCGGAGGAGTATGCGTTCGTTGTTCAAGGTTTATCGTTCCCTGTTAGCGGGTACTTAGTTCGCCATTACGTTATTTTATATCTCTTATATTTATAGCAGTACCGTTGTTAAATTTCCACAAAAAAGCATCAATAATCCTTAACAATTTTTTTACTGATTGCCGAAACTGTTAATCCGGTTTAAAAAATTTTTCTTACCGGCAGCGGTACAATAAACATGGCAGAAGGCCCTGAACAGAAAAACCAGTTAATTTGTCAACTATAAGACAAGATATTGTATTTACTGACTAAATTATCATGCCAACACTGCGGGGAAAATTGACGGCTGATTTTACAGTTGTGACTGATATCATTTCCGTCTCAGGGCTTCATAAAACGGATTGTTGAACGGTTTGGGCGCTTCCTTGCCGCGCTTTTTCCCAAGCTGCCCGCGTGGCTTTCCCTGCTCATTTTTATGAGCCGGCGGATCTGCGGGAACCGCCTTGTCTGATTTCTGCCCGGAGGGCTGCTTCTTTTCGCCCGGTGTCTTTTTCATGGAGAGAGAAATCCGCTTTCTTTCCACATCCACAGACAGAACCGTTACCTCGACTTTTTGATTGACTTTAACAACATCGGCGGGAGTCTTCACATAGCGATCAGCCATTTCGCTCAAATGAACAAGGCCGTCCTGATGAACTCCGATGTCCACAAAAGCGCCGAATGCCGTGATGTTCGTAATCACGCCGCTCAGCCTCACACCGGGAATTAAATCAGTTATTTTGTCAATGCCTTCGGCAAAAACAACATTTTCAAATTGCCGCCGCGGGTCGCGCCCCGGTTTGTTAAGCTCTGCGATAATATCCTGCAGCGTGGGCAGGCCGACCTTATCGGTTACATAGTTTGTCGGAATAATTTTTTGCCGTTTTTTTTCATCCGCAATCAAATCCGTGACGGCACAGCCCTGATCTTTGGCCATGGCTTCCACAATCGCATAGCTTTCCGGATGCACGGCGCTGGCATCAAGAGGATTGGTGCTATCGCTCACACGCAGAAATCCGGCCGCCTGTTCAAAGGCTTTGGCTCCGAGACGCTTCACCTTTTTCAGATCTTCTCGGGAAGAGAAGGGGCCGTTCGCATCGCGATGTTTTATGATATTTTCCGCAAGGGCCGGCCCCAACCCGGAGACATAGGACAAAAGCTGCGCGCTGGCCGTGTTTACCTCCACACCGACAGCGTTGACGCAACTTACGACAACGTCATCGAGGCAGCGTTGGAGTTCGGCCTGATCCACATCATGCTGATACTGGCCAACGCCAATTGATTTGGGCTCGATTTTGACAAGTTCCGCCAGTGGATCCATCAGGCGTCTCCCGATGGAAACAGCCCCGCGCACAGTGATATCGCAGTCCGGAAATTCATCGCGCGCCAGAGGTGATGCCGAGTAAACAGAGGCGCCGCTTTCGTTGACCAGGACAACCGGAATTTCCTGCGGCAGTTTAAGCCCGCGTAAAAAGGCTTCCGTCTCGCGGCCTGCCGTTCCGTTCCCCAGGGCTATTGCCTCGATCGAAAATCGGGCGCAGAGATTTCTGATTACCGAGGCGGCTTCTTCCCGCGCCTTATCGGATAGCAGCGGAAAAATCGTTTCATTATAGAGCAGCTTCCCCTGGCGATTGAGGCAAACCACTTTACAGCCCGTGCGGAAACCGGGATCAATCGCCAGCACGGCTTTTTGCCCCAGCGGCGGCGCGAGCAGCAACTGCCGCAGATTATCGGCAAATACTTTGATGGCTGTTTCATCGGCTTTTTTCCTGGCGGCCAGCCTTGTTTCCGTTTCCATGGACAGGGAAAGCAGGCGTTTGTAACTATCCTGCACGGCCAGCCTAACCTGATATGCCGCCGCGTTTTCCCCCTTAACAAAAAGCTCTTCCAGAATGACGAGGGCTGTTTCTTCCGGCGGAGTCATGCGCAGCAATAAAAACTCTTCGCGTTCACCGCGGCGCATGGCCAGTACCCGATGGGACGGGGCGTTAGCAACAGGCTCTTCCCAGTCATAATAATCCTTATATTTTATTCCGGCCGCCAATTTATCCGGCAGAACTTTCGACCGGATAATTCCTTTCTGCCAAAAGAGCTCGCGCATCCTGGCCCGTGCGTTTACATCTTCACTCACCCATTCGGCAATAATGTCGCGGGCTCCGGCCAGCGCCTCATCAACCGAGGCCACGCCTTTTTCTTCACTGATAAAGGCGGCTGCCGCCGCGGCCGAATCAATATCCTCCTGCGCGAAGATTTTAACGGCCAGTTCTGCGAGCCCCTTTTCCCTGGCAATGGTCGCCCGCGTGCGGCGTTTGGGACGAAACGGCAGGTAAATATCTTCCAGCAACGAAAGGGTTGGCGCATCCGCAATTTTAGCTTCCAGCTCCGGTGTCAGCAGATTGCGCTCAGTCAGTGATTTGATAACGGCGGCGCGCCGGTTTGCCAATTCTTCAAGCTGCTGTAACCGGTCGCGGATGGCGGTAATGGCCACTTCATCGAGGGATCCCGTCACTTCCTTGCGGTAACGGGCAATAAAGGGAACTGTCGCCCCTTCGGCAATCATCTGAGCGGTGTTTTCCACCTGCACTGCGGTTAGTGTAAGTTCCTGTGCAATCTTTTCGTATCGTTCCTGATTCATGTTATTCCTTTTGTGCGTTTTGCAAACAGCGCAGGAGGTTTATCACAGGCAACGACAGGATGCAAACGGCAGGATAGAATGATTGCAAGTAGAGAAAGATAGCTTCGCCGCAACTTCATTAATCGCTTTGTTTTTCCCTCTTGACATCCGGAGAATTTACTCTTATTGTTCAATCAGTGGTCAGACCAATTTCCGTGTATCAAAGGACCACAAAAAGGAAGAACTCCTCTGATTTATTGTTGTTTTACCAGCTTTTAGCTCTGAAATACAGGAAAAGCGTCTGCCGCAATCATTATTGAATGACTCCCGTTAATGAGGACATTATATGGGATCAGCCACCGATCGGGAAATCAGCTGCCGCATCACAAAAACATTATTGCTTTATGTTCGGGAAAAAAATAACGGCTCCCTGGGCAACCTTCTAAACGGGCTTACGCTCAATGAAGAATATCTCACGGATACGGACAACTGGGTATCTCATGAATTCCTTCATATCCTATATAAGAGGATGATCGAACTTCTACATGATGAGAACGCCGTTTACAATATGGCGCTGGCTTCGGACAGGGTAAAATCTCTGGGTATGCTGGATCGAATCATCCGTTTGACAGGCAGTCCCCGCCTTATTTATTCACAATCTCCCACCTACAACAAGCTGTTGAAGCTCAACGGCGATGTTTTTATTCATGAAATAGGTAATTCATTTGTTCTGTTAGAAGATCGCTACCATGAAGGTGCGCGCAAAACGCGCTATGATTGCGATTACACCCGCGGTATTATTGCGGGTATACCGATGATATTTGACCTGCCCATGGCGCAGGTGGAGGAAATAGAATGTCAGGTCGCGGCAGAGCATTACGGACACAGAATCTGGAATGATAAACCCCGGTACGGGGCACAGGGATGCCTCTACAAGGTGAGCTGGAACGGGAATAGCAAATCTCCCTTCTGGAAGCGGCTTTTGAAAGCCGGAATCTATTTTAAAGCGCTCCGCGATCTGCAGGAGGCCAACCGGAAAATACAGAAAAAATATAATGAAGCGAGAGAACTGGCTGCCAGTCTGCAAAGGAGCAATCAGGAGCTGGAACAAGCCAGAAATCAGCAAAACATCTACCTGCAAAAACTGGAAGCATCGGAAGCCCGCTACCGGATGCTGGCGGAAAATATTTCAGATGTCATCTGGATATTAAATCTGGATACCATGCAATTCACCTACATCACTCCGTCAGTTGAAAAAATGCTGGGATTTACTCCCCAGGAGTTCCTGAAGTTGAGCCTGCAGGAAATTCTGACGCCGGAATCTCTGGAAAACTCCCTGGCGGTCCTGGCAGAGGAACTGGCCGCGGAGGAGAAAGGGGGCGTTGATCCGAACCGTTCGCGCACTATGGCCCTGCAACAGATACGCAAGGACGGATCGCTGAACTGGGCTGAGGTAACTGTTACACCTCTCAGAGACCCTGCCGGCAAACTTGTCCGTGTCCTCGGCGTTACCCGTGATATCAATGAGCGCAGGCAGGCGGAAGAAGAGCGTCATTTGTTGCAGGAGCGTCTGGCGCGGGCGGAAAAGATGGAAGCCCTGGGTACGCTGGCCGGCGGTGTAGCTCATGATCTCAACAATATGCTGGGCGTTGTTGTCGGTTATTCCGAACTGCTCCTCAGCGAGACAGACGAGGGGAGCCGCACCCGCTTGCACATCACTAATATTATGCGGGGAGGGGAAAGGGCTGCCGCCATTGTGCAGGATCTGCTGACTCTGGCCAGACGCGGCGTACTGACCAGAAAGGTTATCAATCTCAACTCCGTGATTATTGATTATATGAAACTGCCGGAATTTGAAAAGCTGGGCTTGTTATACCCCGATGTGCAAATTAACACCCTCCTTGATGATGGCCTGCTGAACATTATGGGTTCTCCCGTTCATCTGAGCAAAACGTTAATGAACCTCGTTGTCAACGCCATTGAATCCATGCCGAAAGGGGGCATGGTTACCATCAGAACTTGTAATAAATATCTGGATAAACCCGTCAGGGGATACGATGATTTCAGTGAAGGGGATTATGTTGTTCTCTCCGTCACGGATACGGGAGAAGGCATTCCCGCCCAGGATTTGCTGCGTATTTTTGAACCGTTTTATACGAAAAAGGTAATGGGCCGGAGCGGCACCGGGCTGGGATTATCAGTCGTTTGGGGCACGGTCAAGGATCATAATGGCTATATTGATGTGCAAAGCGTCCAGGGAAAAGGAACTGTTTTTACTCTCTATTTCCCGGTAACCAGAAAAGATATATCCGTAAATCAGACACCCGTAACCGCTGCCGAATATACGGGCAGAGGCGAATCCATCCTGGTGGTGGATGACATGCAGGGACAGCGAGACCTGGCCTGCTCGATGCTGACAAAACTCAATTACAACGCAACTTCAGCAGCGAGCGGTGAAGAAGCCATTGCCTGGCTGAAGAATAACAAAGCGGATATCATAATTCTGGACATGATTATGGATCCGGGAATGGATGGGCTCGATACCTACAGGAAAATCCTGGAAATTCATCCGCAGCAAAAAGCGATTATCGTCAGCGGCTTTTCCGAAACAGAGCGGGTGAACCGGGCTCAGGAACTGGGAGCAGGCGCCTATATCAAAAAGCCTTATGTGCTGGAAAGCCTGGGATTGGCCGTCCGCAAAGAGCTGGATAATCCCCTGTTCCGGGGGCAGCGCAAAAATTAATACTTCGCGTTGAATTTGCGCCTTTACCGGCTTCCCCTTTTATTTGCGGCGGAATTGCGGTTTGTTCATTTACCTGATAAAAAATTGAATATTTCATTGTGCCACGGTGTCGGTATTCCCAGTTCCCGTCCCGCTTTTCTTATATACGCAGTGAAGATGTCAATTTCCATTTTGTTGCCGCGCTCCCTGTCAACCTGCATGGAAGTCTTGGTGTCATAAGCAAAGCGGCCGATTTTATCCAGTGTCTGTTCTACTATATTCTCCGGCAAAACAACTTTCCGGGCTGCGGCAATTATTCGTACTTCCTGCATCATTTTCCTTAACTGATTTTTCAAATCCGCATTTTCCATTACACCGCCAAAAGTTTTACCGGTAGCCGCGGTAATTCCGGCCAGAGGGCAAATCAGTATATATTTTGTCCACAGGGCGATGGAGATTTTATCGCTTAATTCGGCGTTAATTTTTGCCTCCAATAAAATATCCAGAACATGCTGATAGCTTTTTGCGCTCCCGTCATCGGTACCGAGCAGCATCTGGCAGGAACCGTCGGTCTGCCTTACTGTTCCAGGCTTTGCGACAGATGAGGAAATATAAACACAGCCCTGCAAAATATTCGCCGCAGACAATGATTTGCGCAATCTTTCCGCGATATCCACCCCATTTAAAAGAGGAATCACGATGGTGTTTTGATTGATGCCGGCGCTAAAATCTCTCGCCGCTTTTTCCAGATGATAACTTTTAACGCTGAAGAAAGCCAAATCAAAGACACCGGCTGCCGCGGGATTATCGGTTGCCAGATCAGGCCGTACCGAATAATCACCTTCTTTAGTGAACAGCTTCAGGCCATTCTTCTTTATTTCCGCCAGATGTTCGCCGCGGCAGACAAATATTATTTCGTGTTTGCCTTTGCCCGCATATTCCCGCGCCAGCTTGCCGCCGAAATAGCCCCCTACTCCACCCATGCCGATAATGCCGATTCTCATGCCAGTTAAGCATTCTCCTGATACATATTTTTCGGATTATTTTTATCTTTTTACTATATCTTCTGCACTGCCTTTGCGGATGCGCCCTTCAAGTCACGGATATAAAACAAGCGAATCTCACCACTGGCGGGATTCGCTTGTTGGTATATCATATTTCAGGCCGGACTTATTGTTTATTTTTTCTTCGCTGCTTTTTTCCCGGCTGCCGGCTTGCCGGCCGCTACTTTTTTCTTCGCCGGTTTTTTAACCGCAACCTTCTTTTTGGCTTCCGGTTTTTTGGCTGCTTTCACGGCAGTTTTCTTTTTGGGCGCTGCCGCCGCGGCTTTCTTTTTCGGGGGAGCGGGCCCCTTGTTAATCATCGGCTCATCACAGCAGAGAACATCAGCGAAAACGCAGCCGCATTCCTCGTCTACAACGAGGGTCAGCCCGCATACTTCACAGCAAAGCAAGTCTCCGGTTTTTAATTTAGTCATCTACCCTTCCTCCTGTTTATAGTGGATTTGAGATTGCCGTCGTCATTAATTTTTCTTTATTCTAATTAAGTTTTATTTTTCTTTCAAGAACTTATTATCATTATGCCGATATTTTTTGTAATATTCCATAGCCTGCCATAAATGTATACAGACAGCTTGACTTCTCTTTAAGGTCTGGTATTATTATTCACCGAATAATTATCCCATCGTAAAGTGAAAAATTTAAATTCAGGAAGGGGTGAGTAATGAAAGAACGCATTAAAATTTTTCTGAAAATTACACCTTCAAAAATTACATCGTTTGTCATTATTCTTGCCCTCCTGCTGTTCTTCTCTGATTTTCCCTTCCTGCGTTTCATGGAACTGAAAACTCTGGATTTACGCATTGCATCACGCGGTGCGTTGCCCACCGGCGGGGAAACGGTCATTGCTGTCATTGATGAAAAAAGCGTCATGGAGCTGGGACGCTGGCCCTGGCCCCGAACGACCATCGCCAGATTAGTGGATAAACTGAAGGACAGCGGCGCTAAAGCAATCGGCTTCGATATCGTATTTTCCGAGCCGGACACCAACTCCAGCTTAAGAGCGGTAACAGAGCTTTCTGCGGAAATGAAAGCAGGCGGCGTCAAGGATGGCCATGTATTTTCCCTGCTGAACAAAAAAAGAGCTGTTGCCGATACCGACGCCGCTCTGGCAAAATCAATCAGGCGCGCCCAAAACATAACGCTGGGCTATTTCTTTCATTTTAAGGATCACAAAGGCAACGTCGTCAGTATTGCCGAAAAAGAAATAGCCGCCAACACCAAAAATATTCAGAGTTCCCGTTACCTGATTATTAATTCATCGGAACAAAATCCTGATGATTCCAGAATGCCGCATGCCTACGCACCAGTGGCCAATATACCGATTATTGCCGAGGCCGCTAAAAACAGCGGCTATTTTAATACTTTTCCCGACAGTGACGGCTCCAACCGCTGGTCGCCGCTGGTTATCAAGCTGCGGGACAATTATTATTCTTCACTGGCCGTATCCACCCTGATACAATATCTGGATTCGCCGCAAGTTGCTTTAAACATCGAAAGTTTCGGCGTGGAGAGCATTCGCATCGGCAATATTTCCATACCTACTGACGACCGCGGCCGCCTGCTGGTCAATTACATGGGGCCGGAAAAAACATTCCCGCATTATTCCATTGCCGATATTATCAAAGGGAAAATTCCCGCGGAAAAATTGCGCGGCAAGATAGTGCTGGTGGGAGCTACCGCCATCGGCATATATGATTTGCGGGTAACGCCTTTCGGCTCGACATATCCCGGAGTGGAAATCCACGCTAATGTCATTGACAATATTCTGCATCAGAATTTCCTCAGATATTCATTTATTGTCAAATTTGTTGATATCATTCTAATCATCTTTAGCGGCCTGCTGGTTGCCTTCGCCATCTCCCGGGTGAAAGCCATTACGGGCGCCCTGACCGCTCTGGCAGTCATTCTTGTATATCTGGCAATTAATATCTTCGTCTTCTTTAAATATAATATCTGGCTCAACCTCACCTATCCGCTCCTGACCATGATTGCTATTTATCTGGGAATTACTATTTACCGCTACATCAAGGAAGAGCGGGAAAAAAAGAAAATCCGCGGTGCTTTCCAGTATTACCTGACCGCTTCCGTCATTAACGAAATGCTCAAAGACCCGAGTAAACTGAAACTGGGCGGCGACAAGAAAGATTTATCCGTCCTGTTTTCCGATATCCGCGGCTTTACGACAATTTCGGAAAAATTATCTCCCGAAGAACTGGTGCATCTGCTCAACGAATACCTGACAGCCATGACCGATATTGTCTTTAAACACGACGGGACGCTGGATAAATATATGGGTGATGCCATAATGGCTGTGTTCGGCGCGCCGCTGGATCAGCCGGATCACGCCAGAAGGGCATGTATGACGGCTCTGGAAATGATGAGCGAGCTGCACCGCCTGCAGAAGAAATGGCAGGAGGAAGGCCGTCCGCTGCTGAACATCGGCGTCGGCGTCAACAGTGGCGACATGGTTGTCGGCAACATGGGCTCGGAAATGCGCTTTGACTACACCGTCATGGGCGATATGGTAAACCTGGGCTCACGCCTGGAAGGAACCAATAAGGAATACGGCTCCAATATCATCATCAGCGAATTTACGCATGCCGCCGTAAAAGATTTCTTTTGCTGTCGGGAACTCGACTGGGTGCGCGTCAAAGGCAAAAAGCTGCCGGTTAAAATTTTCGAACTCTTAAGCGAAAAGAAGGATGAAGAAAAATGGCGGGGCTTTATCTCGCAGTTTGCGGAAGGATTGGCTCTTTACCGCGCCGCCCAATGGGATGAGGCCGTCGCCGCTTTCCGGAAAGTACTCGCCATCAAACCGGATGATTACGCTTCGACCATGTATATTCAGCGCTGTGAGGATTTGAAGAAAAATCCGCCGCCGCAGCCGTGGGATGGCGTGTTTACAATGACAAAAAAGTGACGACCTTGTAAAATACCCTGAAGGGCACGCGAGTCCATATGCTGCGTTGCGCTGCATCCCTCCCCGGCCTTCGCCGGGGCAGGCTTATTGCGGAGTACGTTAAAAGCACACCTCATTCCTCGCGATTTGCGCGTCTGGCCGGCGTGAAATCCCGCGAATGCGGGAGAGCTTTTATACAAGGTCGTTGAGAATTGTTAATTTTTCCGCTTTTTTAAATAAAGAAGTAACGACTTTATGAAGAATGAACACAAGTATCGCAGCTGGGTGGAAGTTGATCTTGACAATTTCATCGGCAATTTAAATGAAATAAAAAGATTAATCGGCCCGCAAGTAAATTTTCTACAGACGGTCAAGGCTGATGCTTACGGCCACGGCGCTATCGAAATATCCAATATCGCCCTGAAAAACGGCGCGGCCATGCTGGGAGTCGCCAACGCCGATGAAGGAGTCCAGCTGCGCATCAGCGGCATTACCGCGCCGATAATTATTCTCGGCCCTTCCACGGAATCGGAAATAGATGATATCATCAAATATAAACTGACGCCTTCCGTCTCCGATACCGCCTTTGCGCAGAAACTGCAAAAAAAACTTAAAATAACGGACAAGCGCCTGCCGGTTCATATTGAAGTTGATACCGGTATGGGACGCGGCGGAACAATATATGATGAAGCGCTTCAGGTCATCGGCGAAATATCGTCTCACGGCAATATCTCCATCGAAGGCATTTTTTCGCATCTGGCATCCAGCGAAGAGATGCTGCCGGAAAACAACAGGCAGTGGCTGCTTTTCAGCAACTTGCTCGAAGAGTTGAAAAAAGCCGGCATTAATATTCCCCTCCGGCATATGGCCAACAGCGGCGCGATTTTGAATTACCCTCCGTTTCATCTGGATCTTGTGCGTCCCGGCATCATGACTTACGGTGTTCATCCTTCGGTATCCACTGTCGGCAAAGCATCCCTTTCTCCGGTTATGGCCTTTAAAACCAGCATCGTTCTGCTGAAAGATTTTCCCGCCGGCTACGGTATCGGATACGGCAGCACCTATAAGACAAAAAGAAAAACACGAATTGCCACCATTCCCGTCGGCTACGGCGACGGCTACGGGTGGATTCTTTCCAATTCCGGCGAGGCTCTGATCAGCGGCCGTCGCGCGCCGGTCATCGGAAGAGTTTCTATGGATTTGTGCACTATTGATGTCACTCATATCCCCGATTGCCGTATCGGCGATGAAGTGGTTTTGCTGGGCAGCCAGGGCAATGAATACATCAGCGCTGATGAGATTGCCGAAAAGGCAAAAACAATCAGCTACGAAGTGCTTTGCGCGCTGGGAAAAAGAGCGCCGCGTGTTTTCATTCAGAGGGGAAAGGCCGATGCGGTTGAACCGAGGCTGAGAAGAATATATATCCCTGACGAAGAAAAATCAATTTCCCGCATTGATAACATCATCCGTCACTGTTTTCAGGCGAGAACAAGCAATGATGAACTGGGCGACGCGATTTACTACGAAATGTTTGAAACACTGTTCGGCAAGGAGGACCGCCAGCTCGAGTTGCGTTCCTGTTTCAGCTACAATATCGAGATTGCCGCATTCCCTCAGACCGACAAAAAAGTTGCGTCATCCGCTTCTTATTTCCAGGTGACGGCTAACATCTCTTACAAAAAAACCATCAGTGACAATATTTTCATGATTGGCTGCGCGCTCGATAACAGACAGCTGGCAGCGCTGCTGGAAGATCCGCATTGTGAATACCGCTGGCTGTTGGGCGGCGGCGAAAGTCTCGATACCGCGCGTGATTTCAATGTGGAAAGTGTTCGCATTGACGGTGAAAATATTCCCATTATCGCCGCGAAAAAAACTGACAGAGGCTACGAGGTCTGGTGCGGCGATGAGAAGTTGAAGAGCAAAATCAATCAGGAAGTCAAAATCGAGATAAAGATTGTCACCAAAAAAGCAAAAAGCAATAACATTTTCCCTGTCTATCTTGTTTATCCGACCCGGGGTGTGGACATCACCGTCAACTATGAAAAAGCCGCTTTAAAAAACATGCGGGTGCAGAGCTTTTTCGCCGGTCGGAATCCCGCCCCGTCTATCACTTCCAGCAAGGGGAAGTTTATCAAAATCAATGTTTCCGACAATCAATGGATTTTTCCGACGAGCGGCGCAATCTTCATTTGGGACAATTGATTATTACAGGAATTTAGCCGCTATATCAGTGGAAGATTTAACGCCGATTTCATCAAAGTGTTTCCTGAGAAATTCTTCAGTTTTTTCCCTGCCGATATGGAACAGATACTGCAGGAATTCCATATCCAGATTCATTTTGCTCGACGGGGCCAACTGCGACATCTCCTCCTCAGCGTCAATTGTGTGGATGTGCGTGAGCCGGTACTTTTTCGGATCAAGCTCGCCGCTTTGAATCAATTTAGTGACAAAATGAATTGCCCTCATTTCGCGCACCAGGCTGGAATTAAAGCTCAGAGTATTGATGCGGTCAAAAATGGCGTGCGCGCTGTGCGGCACTTCGGGTATATTGGTCGGCATAATCTGGACTATCAGGACATCAGAACACTGGGTGTTGTAAATAACGGGGTAAATTGGCGGATTTCCCATAAAGCCGCCGTCCCAGTAATATTCACCGTTGATTTCCGTCGCATGAAAGAGCGAAGGCAGGCAGGCCGATGCCATTATCATATCCGGCGTCATTTCATGATTTTCAAATACTTTGAGGCGGCCGGTGAGAACGTTTGTGGCGCAAACAAAAAGCTTAATGGTTTTAGCCTTGCGTAAACGGGGAAAATCAATCAGTTCTCCAATAACATCCTTGAAAAGATTAACCTCGCCGCGATTCCATTCATAGGGCGAAAAAATGCGGGAAAGAAGATCAATGGTTTTCCAGACCGGGGAATGTTCCAGCGTGCCTTTCGGTCCGCAAAGTTTATCAATAAAACACGGTTGAAAAGGAGATGTTTTACCGATTTCCGCGTTGATTTCCCAGAAGCGGTTGAGCAATTCTCTGGCTTTTTTCTTG
>JAKLDS010000038.1 GCA_022703375.1 Deltaproteobacteria bacterium
TAGAGACTTATTCCGTTGGCTTTCATGGCGGTAACTTCATTGAATTTTGTCAGATTGCCGAAAGTCATCAGTGTTGCGAGCAGGACAGCGGCGGGCGTGATGAGGGAGATGATGACCGGAATGGAGAAAACGAAGTAAGAAACCATTTGTATGACGGTGGCGTGGTTGCTGAAGAACATTCTGCTTTTTTCAAAGAAATCAACGATGAGGTAAAGAGCGATAAAGGTAATGCTCATAATGGCAAATAACTTGCTGAATTCTCTGGTGATATATTTATCGAGTATATTCAAGGCAGCAACCTCAATTATTTAAAACGCCGGCGCAGAAATATTTTCAGGCTGAGCCAGAGCGATTTTTCCCTGTTGGCCATGATAAAAAGATAAATACCCAGCAGGGCGAATAACAGATTCGGCGTCCAGGCGCCCACGACAGGGGAAAGCCTGCCGGTTTCCACCAGAGCTTCCCCTCCGATGCGCAAAAGATAGTAGACGCTGACGACAATCAGGCCGACCGCAAATCCCCGCGATTTGACTGCACGATGGCTGCGAATGCCGAGAGGAAAAGCCAGAATGCCGAAGAAAATACAGGAAAGCGGAATAGAAAACTTTTTGTGCGCTTCAATTGCCAACTCGCGGACAGCCGCGTCCTCCAGTCCGGGTTTTTTCATTTTGGCCAGAAGTTCATTGAGTGTCATTTCCGTACTGGATTTGGTTTCTTCTTTACCGGCGTCGCTCATGGCCGCCGCCAAATCGAGATTGATGTCGTAAGTTTTAAAATCAATTTTCCGGTAGCTTTTTAGATCGTCGCTGACTATATGGGTGGCGCCGTTTTCCAGCCTCAACACTATCTTCAACGATTCCTGATTGGCGATAAGATACGCTTTTTGGGCTACGATGGTGCTTTGCTCCCCGGCAATTCTGCTGTCTGAGACAATAACGCTTTCCATGTGATTGCCGTCAACGGGAATTTTTTCCGCATAAAGGAGGATGCCGTTGAAATCGGCATTGAAGACTTTTTCTTTGATGCCGGCGCTGGCGTTTTGCTGGGCGATGCTGAACAGCAGTTGTTTGGTGGCCATGTTGCTTTTGGGGACAAGAAAATTGCTGATGATAATGGTCAGGATAAAAGTTATCAGCGCTGCCACGGCGAGGGGATGAAAAATCTGCTGCAGGCTGATTCCCGAAGCTTTCAGCGCGGTTATTTCATTATCAGCGGAAAGCCTGCCCATGCCGACGAGAATTGCAATCAAAAGCGCGATAGGTATTGTGAACATCATGAAAGAAGGCATCAGCAGCACGATGATTTTAATAATGGCCAGCATGCTGATGCCTTTATTAACCAGTAAATCCATTATCTGCAGCAGTTTACCCATCAGCAGGATAAAAGTCAGAACAAACAGAATCATCGCGAAAGGTATCGCAACTTCCTTAAATATATAGCGGTTGATAATTTTCGGCATAAAATAATCTCTTTTTATAATTAACATGTATTAGATGATTTTCACAAGAGAATATTGACAGCGGGCCTGAAGATACATGTCAAAAAAACAACAATGTTCTTAACGAGGATATTAATTTCTGTCCGCTAAACACAGGCGTTTGACAAAAAGATAATATCTCCTTGACGGGCAAGAACAAAATTCTTATAGTTAGAACAAAAAAACGAATTTCTTTTTGGAGGTGCTGGCAGATAAGTTATACGGCATACATCCCGAAGAAAACGGGATTAGCCATATAAAAAAACAGGACAAAGCGACTCAACCCGTATTGGTGATGATTTGATGGATTGTAAAGCTATGCGGAGCATTAAACGCAACTTGTTAATATCAGGCGATGTCCCGCGCCGGCGTATGAGCATCTCGACTGTTTTCCTCAGCTCTATGATGATTGTCGCCATCATCACTATTTTAGTCATTGGTTATTTCTGGATTCGTAATGAATATAATCGTTTTACGCTTGAGTCCAGTGAACTTAAAAATCAGTTTCTCGAAGAACAGCGGGCTGTAATTCGTAATGAGGTGGAAAAGGTCATTGCCTATATCGAGTTTCGCCGCTCCCAGACGGAGGACCGACTCAAAGCCTCGCTGCGGGAAAGAGTAGAAGAGGCGCATAGCATTGCCCTCCATATCCATAAAAAATATAAATCATCTCTGTCCACTCCGGAAATCGAGCGTTTAGTCAAGGAAGTGTTGCGCCCAATCAGGTTTAACAATGGCCGCGGTTATTATTTCGCCGTGAATATGAACGGGGTGGAAATGCTCTACCCTGTCGCCCCCCAGTTCGAGAATAAAAATCTGCTCAACCTTCAGGACGCCAAAGGCAATTTTGTCATCCGTGACGAAATCAAAATGATAAAAAAGCATGGCGAGGGCTTTGTCATGGACTACTGGCGCAAACCCAACGCCAGTGATGAGATGATTTATCCCAAGATGACCTTTGTGAAGCATTTCTCGCCATTTAACTGGTATTTCGGCACCGGTGAATACATGGATGACTTCGAACGTGATCTGAAAAACGAGATTATCGAAAGAGTCGCGAAAGTCCGATTCGGCAGTGAAGGTTACATTTTTATTAATACTTATAAGGGCGACCAGATTATTACGGACGGAAAAAGAGTTGTCAATCCCCGTAATTTGTGGGAGCTGACCGACCCCAACGGAATCAAGGTTATTCAAGAAGAAAGGCGGGCGGTAAACAATCCGGACGGCGATTATATCTACTATACCTGGAACAAACTAACCAGGGCCGAACCCTGCCCCAAAGTGTCGTTTATCAGAGGAATCAAGGATTGGGAATGGATGATCGGCGCCGGTGTCTATCTCGGCGATGTGGATAAGGTAATTGCCCTGAAGAGACAGACGCTGCAACAGGATGTAAAAACGCAAATCGCCAAGATTGTGCTTATCATGCTTTCACTGGCCGCCTGTATTGTTCTGCTGGCACATTTTTTCACGCTGCGGCTGAGGAGGGGCATTGACAGCTTCTCCGTCTTCTTCAAAGGGGCGGCCACCAAATCCATCTACATAGATGAAGCAAGGCTCCAGTTCTCGGAATTTAAAGATATGGCGCAGGCCGCCAACTCCATGATTGCCGACCGCGTTAAGGCTGAGGAGGAAAAGAAACTGCTGGAAGAGCGCCTGCAGCGGGCGGAAAAAATGGAGGCTTTGGGATTGCTGGCCGGCGGTGTTGCTCACGATATCAATAATGTTCTGGGTGTAATCATCGGTTATTCGGAGCTGCTATTGCTCAATAACGAGATTAATAGTTCCAGTTCAATTCGGCCACGCATCGTGAATATCATGGAAGGAGGCCAGCGGGCGGCGGCAATCGTGCAGGATTTGCTGACACTGGCGAGAAGAGGAGTTCCCGCCAGAAAAGTCCTTAACCTGAATAAGATTATCTGCGATTACCAGGACTCGCCGGAACTGGAAAAACTTCTCTCTAGCCATCCCTCTTTACAGATTAAAACCGAACTGGAACCAAACCTGCTGAATATTTCCGGTTCCTATATTCATCTGGGAAAAACGCTGTTAAACCTGATTATCAATGCTGTCGAATCCATGCCCGAAGGCGGAATTTTAAAAATAGAAACAACCAATCAATATCTGGATAAACCGATTGAGGGTTACGATGAAGTAAAGGAAGGCGATTATGTGGTATTGTCTGTATCCGATACGGGAGAAGGAATACCGGCTACAGATATGAAACACATTTTTGAACCTTTTTATACGAAAAAGGTCATGGGCAGAAGCGGGACGGGACTGGGGCTTTCTGTGGTCTGGGGAACGGTGAAGGATCACAATGGCTATATCAACGTGCAGAGCGCAGAGGACAAGGGGAGCACCTTTACTCTCTATTTCCCCATAACAAGGGATGAAATAACAATGGAAACCGCTCCAGTTGCCATTGACGAATTCCTGGGCAGAGGGGAATCCATTCTGGTTGTTGATGATGTTGAGGGGCAGCGCAATCTGGCAAGCGATATGCTGAGGAAGCTGCATTATACTGTTGAGAGTGTTCCCAGCGGCGAGAGCGCAATAGAGTACTTAAAGGCGCACCGGGTTGATTTGCTCGTACTCGATATGATTATGTCTCCGGGAATGGACGGTCTGGACACTTACCGAATGGCTTTGGAGATAAATCCCCGACAGAAGGCAATAATCGTCAGTGGTTTTTCGGAAACGGAGCGAGTCAACGCCGCTCATGCCCTGGGTGCGGGGGAATACGTGAAGAAACCGTATGTTCTGGAAAAACTGGGGCTGGCTGTAAGGCATGAGCTGGATAGAAGCTAGTGTAGTGCGTCATAATATACTTGCCTTATGGAATATGGAGAACTGACTCATTCCTGCTCAGAGGCTTTTTACGACCAGGCAGCCTCTCGCTTTGCTGCGAAATGGAAACTCGTCCGCCTGTGGCGGACTCAGAAACTTGATTGAGCGGGAGGGCATGGCACCCGTAAAAAGCCTTAATTCGCACTTCATGAGCCACTTCTCCATAGCTGTTTATATGTAAAGAAGAGATAAACGCGCTATAATAGCGGCTATCATGATAGACGAGAAATTAGTAGAAATGGAATAAGGTGGTTAAACTGTTACGCAATGATCCCCTTCGATCTTCTGTCTTTTTTTTTACGTTCTCTTTGCGATAAATTCCAGTGATAGCCATAATACCGCACTTTCTTTTTGCCCCTTTGCGGAAGGTGCGAACACATTGGCGATAATCTTTCCCTGGACGCAAAACATGTAATGTTATGTTGACAGTTGGCGGCATTTTGCCTATAGTCCCTGTCGAAATTACTATGGAAAGAAAGGCTGCCCCATGAAAGTTGATACAATGCGCCGGATAGATTATTATGTCGGCGTTCCGCTTTGCTTTCTGGGTTCAATTCTGCAAAAAATTGTCGCGCTCGTCAGCAGACGAGGCGATAAAAGGCTTCGCAATGTTCTTTTTATCGAGCTCTCGGAAATGGGCAGCGCCATTCTGGTTGATCCGGCGATGCGCAAACTGGAGAAAGTAAGCGGCGCGCGCCTGCATTTTGTAATTTTCCGGAAAAATAAGCCCAGCCTTGATTTGTTAAAGACAGTTCCTGAAGAAAACATCTATACGATTCGCGAAAACAGCATGCCGCTTTTTGTTTATGACACTTTAAAATTCTTTATCTGGACACGCCGCAAAAAAATAGACACAGTAATTGATTTGGAACTTTTTTCCCGTTTTACGGCGCTGCTCAACGGTTTCAGCGGTGCGGTCAATAAGGCCGGTTTTCACGCCTTCCATAATGAAGGTCTTTACCGGGGCAGTTTTCTGACGCACAGAGTGGCTTATAATCCGCATATCCACATTGCCAAAAATTTCATAGCGCTGGTTAATGCTCTGCTTGCTGACCGGGAGGAAATACCCTATTCCAAGACAGTAATAGCCGACGAGGAAATTGTTCTTTCCCGGGTCAGTTACACGGAGGAGCAGAAAGAAGAACTGCGCGGCATCGTCCGGAGTTGTTTTGCCGATTTTGATTGCCGGAAACATAAAATAGTCCTCATCAATCCCAATGCCAGCGAATTGCTGATTCAGCGCCGCTGGCCGCCGGAGCATTACGCAAAGCTCAGCAAAATGATTCTGGAGAAATGCCCGGCCGCGCTTGTTTTAATTACCGGCGACCCGCGGGAAAGAGAGGAAGCGCAAAGGCTCAAAGAACAGGTGCAATCGGAGCGGTGTATTAATTTTGCAGGAGCGGTGACGTTTGCCCAGTTGCCGCTGCTTTACAGCATTGCCGAATTTATGGTGACCAATGATTCCGGCCCCGGCCACTTTTCGTCCATTACCGGCATGCCATCTTTTGTGATTTTCGGGCCGGAAACCCCGGCTCTTTACGGATCACTCGGCAATTCCACGCCTGTTTATGCCGGCCTGGCCTGTTCTCCCTGTGTCAGCGCCGCCAATCACCGCAAGACGGCGTGCCGTGATAATGTCTGTCTGCAGGTAATAAAACCGGAGTATGTTTTTACAATAATTAAACCAAATATCGAGAAGATTAATGCCGAAAACTAATACCAATTCGCAGTCGCCATGGCATGATAAAAGAATATTTATACTGGTAGGAGTTTTTACCGCTATTCGCCTTATCGTCTCGCCATTATTCGGTCTGGGTGTGGATGAAGCTCATTATGTGCTTTATGCGAAGTATCTGGATTTCAGCTATCTTGATCATCCACCGTTGACAGGCTGGTTGCACGCGCCGTTCTTTTATCTGCTGGGCGCCAATGAATTTCTGGCGCGGCTGCCCGCCATTCTATTGTTTGCGGCCGCCTCCTGTTTTGTCTATCTTTTCATGCTGCGTATAACAAATTCGGCAAACTATTCCCTGATTGCCGTTTTGTCGGTGAACTGTTCTTTTCTGCTCAATGCGCTGGGTATCATGCTGCTGCCGGATTCGATTTTGCTTTTTCTTATTTTCCCTCTCATCTTTCTGACCGAAAGAATTGTCCGCGCAAAAAAAACGGCCGATTTCATCCTGCTGGGTTTGCTTCTGGGCTTAATGGGGCTCGCGAAATATACATCAATATTGCTTGTCCCGCCGCTCATACTTTTCTTTTTGCTGAAAAAAAGATTCGACATAATCTTTTCTCCTTACCTGTTCCTGGCGGCGCTGATAGCCCTGATTGTCGTTTCTCCTGTTTTGTACTGGAATATTATTCATGATTTCAGCAGTTTTCGTTATCAGGGCAGCCATGTGTTCGGAACTCTGGCCGCCGGCGCCGGAAAATTTCTGGAATCAACAGCCGCGCAGTTCGGAGCCTACAGCCCCTTTTTATTTCTGGTCGCTTTTTACGGCTTTTTTAAGGTATGGCGCTCCGGCCATGACTATCTGCGACTGGCGGTGCTGTTCGGCGGCACCATCATGCTGTTTTTTCTTGTCACCTCTTTCGCGGAGCGGACGCTGCCGCACTGGCCGGGTGTTTTTTATCTGCTTTTTATTCCGATAGGAACATATCAATTACTTATTGCCCGATCGCGCTGGAAAAAGAATTATCTTTATTTTTCTATCGGTTTCAGCTTAATTTTAACTTTATTTGCCTATACGGAACTGGCCTGCAAAATGCTGCCTTTCCCCGATTACAAATCCCCCTTTCGCGATATTTACGGTTTCCCTGCCGTCATGAAACAGGCGGATGAAATATTGAAAAAAAACAAAACCGCCGCGCCGCAGGCGATCGCGGTTACCAACTGGACAATGGGCAGCAGAGCCATGTATTACAGCCTGCCCTATCAAAATGAAGTCTTTGTGATTGATGACCGTCCCGACCAGTTTGATGTCTGGCAGCAAAAACCGCCGCTGGGCTATGACCTGTTATTCCTGCGGACGCACTTTCATGATCTGGAAATTGATAAATATGTCAATTGCAGCAGCATCGCCGGCGCCGGCAAAACAGATATCGTCCTGAACGGCGCAAAAGTGGATACCGTTGAATTTGTCTTCTGCCGCAATTACAAGGGGATAAAGAGATGAGGAAGTGGGCCGGTCCGATTCTTATCGCTGCAATCGCTCTGGTGTTGATTATTATTTCTTATTTATTCTGGGATATACCGCTGGCGCATTATTGCCGGGGATTAGGCACGAATGTTACCGATGTTGCGCAAATAATCACCGTAGGGGGCGAAGCAAAATGGTATTTTGCGGTGATTATCGTACTGACGGTATTTTTCGGTTTCATCCGGAAAAACGCTCTGTGGTTGAGAAGATCTCTGTTTATTCTCGTGTCTTTGACGGCTTCGGGATTAATCAGCTCGCTTATCAAATGGCTGGCCGGCCGCCACAGGCCGGTTGATTTGTTCAATCCCGGATTGTCGGGTTTTGATTTTTTCGGCGTTGGCTATGAAGTGACATCCTTTCCTTCCGGCCACAGCGTCACCGCTTTTGTTCTGGCCACGGCACTCACTATTTTATTTCCCCGCTACGGCATTGCTGTTTTTATCGCTGCTCTGGCCGTTGCCGGAACCCGGGTTGTTTTAACTTCCCACTATTTGAGCGACACAATTGCCGGCGCCGCTCTGGGAATAATCGTCGCATGGGCCGTCAAATATTATTTTGACTGGAAAAAGCTCCAGCTCGCAAAAGATTAAAGGAGCAGGGCAATGACCAAAAAAATAGTTTTGTTTTTTGTGCCGCTGCTTCTTTATCTGGGTCTGCTGGGGGCTTTGCCTTTAATGGAGCCTGATGAAGCGCGTTACAGCCTGATACCGGCCGCCATGAACGCCACCGGCAACTACGTGACGCCTCAGATTAAAAATACGGTTTATCTGGAAAAGCCGCCGCTGGCCTACTGGGCGACAGCGGTATCTTTTAAGATATTCGGAGAGAATGATTTTTCCGCGCGCCTCTTTGCCGCACTTTGCGCCTGGGGCTGCATAGTGCTTGTTTACTTTATCGGCAGACACTGGCGCAATGAAGAAGCCGGTCTTTATGCCGCCGCGGTGCTGACGGTTTCCAGCTTTCACTTTATGCTGGGCCGGATAAATATTCTGGATATGCCGCTCACCTTTTTTCTGTGCCTGTCCATCTGGCTGGGGTATCTGGCGCTTACAGAAACAGGCAAAAAATATCTTTTTTACTTTTTTTACTTCACCTGTGCCTTGACTTTTTTGACAAAAGGTTTAATCGGCCTGATGCTCCCCTTTGGAATTTTAATTATCTGGCTTGGCTGGATGGGACGCCCCCGCGATATCCTGCGGCTCATTTCACCGGTAGGGATAGTAATATTTGCCGCGGTTGTCTGCCCCTGGCTTATTCTGGCGCAGAAAGAAAATCCTGATTTTATCTGGTTTTTCTTTGTGCAGGAGCATTTTCTGCGCTACACAACATCAATGCACGGCAAGGGAGAGCCTTTCTATTTCTATCTGCCGGTCATTCTGGCCGGAACAATCCCCTGGTCGGTTTATCTGATTCGCGCATATCCGCAGCGCCATATTACCGAATATTTATATGCGAAAGATGCCAACAGGTTGCTGATTGTCTGGTTTTTGCTGATTTTCGTTTTTTATACCGTGTCTTCTTCGAAGCTGCCGACCTATATCGCGCCGGTATTTTTGCCGCTGGCCTTATTTGCCGGCTCTGTTTTCCGCCGCTTTGCTGAATGTGAAGCAGATAAAAATTCCCGTTTACGTAGTATCATCTATTATATCGTTCTAGCCGGACAATCGCTCCTTGTCACCGTTGCGCTGCTCGCGCCGCTGTTTCTGAAAAAATATTCCGCTGCGGAAAAAGGTCTGGTCGTTATGATATCGGACAACTGGTGGTATCTGATTATTCCGCCTTTAGCGGCAGTGTTGTTGATGACATTCCTGCCTGATTTAATCGGCCGCCGACTGAAGCAGGGCTGGTTTGCCGCCGTGTACATCCTTTCCGCGCTTTTCCTGAGCGGCATTCTTTTCCCGTTAAATGATTTTCTGGCTCCCTACCGCAGCGCACATGTTGCTAAAGACGCCATTGCCGGGCATTTGCCCGCCGGGCAGGATTTGTATCAGTATCGCGTCAACTTTTACGGGATTGATTTTTACAACAAAATACGTACACCGATAGTCGAAGATTTCGGCGAACTGGGGTCGGGCATACTCAAACTTCCGGCAGCGGAAAGGAAACATTATTTTTTGACGGTTGATGAGTTTGTGCAGCTGGGCCGGCAGAAAAAGGAAATCTACTGCATTACTCAGCATCAGGAAAGACTAAAAGACATCAAATCCAGAATGCCGCAGGTTGATGTTCTCTGGGATAATGGAGCCTTCTATCTGCTGCGCATCACAAACTCGTAAAAAATTTCCGGCACACGCGCAGCTAAGCTCTTTTACCCTCCAGGTTGGCGCGGACATAACTTATGTGACCTCGTAAAATATAGAACTGGTCGGCGAAAGATGCCGGGATTTTCATTTTGTTGACTTCTTTTTCAATTTCGTTGATCCGCAAAGACAACGCCTTGCTTTTTTCGGGCGGAACAACGGCAGACATTTCCTGTTCCAGAATGAGCAAAGCGCGATACCATTTCAGGATGCTCAGTCTCACCTTCCAGCGGTATAATGCCGGAATGCTTTTAAAGGCCGGAATCAATATTAAAATGAGCGGCACAAAAACCACGAGAATTCTGTTGAAAAGGCTGGCCAGCCAGAAGGGCAGGTAGCGGAAGAAAAAGCTTTTGCCTGATTTGAAAAAACGCTGGGCGTCGTCGCTCAGGGGAAATTCATAACTGACGGGCGAGGGGAATTCGCCGCGTTTTTGGTAGAGGGTGGGGCGGTTGTGTATTTCCATAGCGGCGGCCAAAAGCAAATCCGACAAAGCGGAGTGCAGGTTTTTCCGCGCAATCAATTCCACGGAGGGGCTTAAAAGATGGACATCCACAGCCGGTATATTCCTTTCGAAATCAATTGCGCCTTTCGGCAGCACGAGCTTGTTGAGATAGTGAAAACGGCGCAGGTAGCCTTCCGCCTGGGAAAAATTGACCAGACGGATGGTTTGATCCTTTGTCAGTTTGCGCATATTTTGGGCAGATGCGGAATCCGCCATCAGAAAAACGGCATCAATCTTTCCGGCCAGTAAATCGCTGACGGCCTGATCGTCATCAATGTCCAGCAGGCTGGTGCTTCCCCCCTGTTCAATGCCGTTGGCGGCCAGCAGCGTGAGCGCCAGCGCCCGTGTTCCGCTGCCTTTCGGCCCGACAGCAAGGCGTTTTCCCTTGAATTGAGAAAGCATTTCAACGTCCCGGGTGCCGTTATGAAAAACCATCAGCGGCTGATTGGCAACGCTGCCCAAAGAAACGAGATGTTCAATATTTTCGCCTTTAGCGAGGCCTGTCTGCACAAAACCGATATCTGCTTTGAAAGAACGGCTGGCCAGCCTCTGGAGGTTTTGCTGGGAGCCTTCCGAAGGAAGAATAATCAGCCTTACGCCGTCGCGCGCCAGAACTTTGGCATAACGCTCGGCAATCCGGTAGTAGAGGCTGCCTTTTTCGCCGCAGGTGATGGTTATGGTTTTGGGCGGAGCGGAATAGAAAAACCAGAAGCATGCTAAAATAATGACGGATCCGATAATAATCAGCAAGGCCATCGCCGCCGTGCGGCCGATTCCGAAATTATCCATGAGAGTCGCGGCAATTCGATTGAAAACGTTAATTCTTCCTGTTCTCATGATATTCCCTCCGGCAATGAAGTATTAATAAATGAGTAGCATATTCGGCTGTTGCTGGCAAATCTTTTCCCGGATTTTCCCCGCGCAATAGACCGTTGAAATGAAACGGTCATTCTGTTATGTTGTCCGCGAGTTTAAGCAAAGCAGAAAGGAAAAACGACAATCAGTGAAAAAAAGAAAAGAGTTTCTGCCGTTTTCCCGACCAGCAATCGGGAATGATGAAATTAACAAAGTAGTAAGCTGTCTGCAATCCGGGTGGATTACCACAGGAGCGCTCAGTAAGGAATTTGAAGACGGCTTTTGCACCTTGACCGGCGCAAAACAGGCTATTTCCTTAAATTCCGCCACGGCCGGCATGCATATTTTGCTGTCTGCACTGCATATCGGCCCCGGTGATGAAATCATCACGCCCTCCCTGACCTTCGCTTCGACAATTAATATGATTGCTTTGAGAGGAGCGACCCCCGTATTTGCCGATATTGATTACGACACACTGAATATCAATGCCGATTTGCTCGCGGGAAAAATTACCGGAAAAACAAAAGTGATTATTCCGGTGCATTTTGCGGGTGTCCCCGCGGATATGGATAAAATCAATGCGCTGGCGCGAAAGCATAATCTTGTCGTCATCGAAGATGCCGCGCATGCCGTCGGCACATACTATAAAGGTGTTCATGCGGGCGGTTTCGTCCATCCCGCGATTTTTTCCTTTCATCCTATTAAAAATATTACCACCGGTGAGGGCGGCATGATTACGCTCAATGACACCGACCTGGAACGCAAATTGCGCCTGCTCAGATTTCACGGCATCGAACGGGACGCCTGGAAAAGATACGGCAAGGGAGGCGATCCCTCTTACGATATTGCCGAACCGGGTTTCAAGTATAATCTGCCGGATATGATGGCGGCGCTGGGCATTACGCAGCTGGCGCGCCTACAGGAATTAAACGCCCGCCGTACCGCTCTGGCCGGCATTTATCTTCGCAACCTTGCCGGGATTTCCGGCCTGGATTTGCCGAAAAAGCCGAATTACGACTTTGTTCATCCCTGGCATCTGTTTATTATTAAGGTGACGGGCAGGAAGAGAGAGAAATTTATGGCGGAGCTTGCGGAATATAATATCGGATACGGGCTGCATTTTTCGCCGGCGCACCGGCTGAAATATGTTAAAGAAAAATATGCCGTAAACCCGGATTCGCTGCCGGAAACGGAGCGCGCCGCCGACCGGATAATATCATTGCCGCTGTTTCCCGATATGCGCGATGACGATGCGCTTTATGTTTGTGACGCGATAAAGGAGATAATGAAACATGGATAAAAATGAGCAGTTGTCGGTTGTCATTCCCGTTTATAATGAAGAGGATAATCTGCAGGCGCTCATGGAACGCCTGCTTCCGGTTTTACAGCAAACGGGAAAAAGTTTTGAGATAATATTTATTGATGACGGCAGTCGCGATAATTCGCTTCCAATATTAAAAAGCTTCATAAAATATGAGCAGGTCAAAGTCCTCGAACTTACCCGCAACTACGGACAGCACGCGGCGATTATGGCCGGCTTTTCCGTAAGCAGCGGCGACATTGTTGTAACGATGGATGCCGATTTGCAAAATCCGCCGGAGGAAATACCGGCTCTCCTCGCTGCTATGGAAGAGGGCAATTTCGATGTCGTGGGAACCATTCGCAAAGGCCGGAAGGATTCATTGTTCCGCATTCTGCCTTCCAAGATTGTCAATATGGTGGCGCGGAAAATCACCGGCGTCAGCATGCGCGACTGGGGCTGCATGCTGCGCGCCTACCGCAGGCCAGTTGTCGAGCGCATGATTTCGTGCCATGAACACTCGACATTCATTCCGGCGCTGGCAACTGTGTTCGGCAAACGGATTACGGAAATTGAAGTGCGGCATGAAGAGCGACACGGCGGCAAATCCAGTTATCCGTTAAGGAAGCTCATCAATCTGCAATTCGACCTGGTGGCGTCTTTTTCCAATTTCCCCATCAAGATGATAATGTATGGCGGAATATTGCTGTCGCTGCTGGGCGTTTGCTTCGGCGCTTTTCTGGTGATTGCCCGTCTGCTTTACGGCGCTATCTGGGCGGCTCAGGGTGTGTTTACGCTTTTTGCTGTTTTGTTTGTTTTTATCGGCATGCAGTTTTTCGCGTTGGGATTAATCGGTGAATACATCGGCAGAATATTCCGCGAAGTGCGCAAAAGGCCGGAGTACGTGATAGAACGCATTTATTCGGCCAGAGGAACAAAATGAAAGCGGTTGTTTTCGCCTATCACAACATGGGGATGGAGGGGATTAAAGCTCTGGCCCGCAACGGCTATGAAATAGCGGCAGTATTTACGCATGAAGATGATCCCGGAGAAAACTGCTGGTTCGGCTCGGTGCAAAATCTGGCCAGCAAGATGAAAGTTCCCTTATGCACGACTGAGGATGTTAACAATCTGCAGTGGGTGGAGAAAATCCGGACAATTAAACCGGATGTGATATTTTCCTTTTATTACCGCAAAATGATCTCTGGTGAAATTCTGGCCATTCCTGAGGTAGGGGCGTTTAATTTACACGGATCGCTTTTGCCTGCCTATCGCGGACGCTGTCCGGCCAACTGGGTCTTGGTTAATGGTGAAACAAAGACCGGCGTGACTCTGCATTACATGATTGAGAAACCTGATGCCGGCGATATTGTCGGGCAGAAGGAAATCGCGATTGATTTTACCGATACCGCCCGAACCTTGTATGATAAGCTGTGTGCGGCGGCGGGGATGCTGCTCGATGAAATATTGCCGCAGCTAAAGACCGGCAAGTATGCGCGCCGGAAACAGGATTTAAACAAAGGCAGTTATTATGGCGGCCGGAAGCCACAGGACGGCAGAATCTTCTGGGATAAATCAGCTTTGGAAATTTACAATTTAATCCGGGCAGTAACTGAACCTTATCCCGGCGCTTTCGCGCTTGCCGATAACGGCGATAAAATTATTATCTGGCGGGCGCAGCCGGTGGAAACGGCGGCGGGCAAAACCGCAGGTGATGTGCAAATATCGGATAAGGAAGTTCTTGTGCAAACCGGAAAAAATGCTATAAGGCTGCTGAATATTGAAATTGCCGGACGGCGGCTGACGGAAGAACAGATTAGCAACTATTTTACCGGAAGAAAGGTGAAGAAACTGCAATGAAGATACTGATCCTGGGTGTCAACGGATTTATCGGTCATCATCTGACCAAAAGAATACTGGCGGAAAAAAGCGGATGGACTGTTTACGGAATGGATTTGGGCACGGAACGGCTGGGCGAATCTCTCACCAATCCGCGTTTCAATTTTCTGGAGGGCGATATTGCCATCAATAAGGAATGGATTGAATACCATATCAAAAAATGCGACGTTGTCATGCCGCTCGTCGCTATCGCCACTCCCAAACTATATGTGGAAGACCCGATTGCCGTTTACAATCTGGATTTTGAAATGAATGTCAATATTGTCAAACTCTGTGTCAAATACCATAAGAGAGTTGTTTTTCCCTCGACATCGGAAGTTTACGGCGCCTGCACGGAACCCGAATTCAAGGAGGATGAAAGTTTTCTGGTGACCGGGCCCATCAACAAGGAACGCTGGATTTATTCGTGCTGTAAACAATTGCTGGATCGCGTCATCTATGCCTACGGCACGCGCGGCCAGCTGGAATTCACCTTATTCCGTCCTTTTAACTGGGTCGGCCCGCGGCTCGATTCGCTCAATACCGCGAAGGAAGGCAGCTCGCGCGTCGTCACGCAGTTTATCGCCGAACTCCTCATGAACAGGCCGATTAATCTGGTGGACGGCGGCCGGCAGAAGAGGTGCTTCACTTATGTTGACGACGGCATTGCCGCTCTTGTGAGAATCCTGGAAAACAAAAACGATATCTGCAAAAATCAGATAATCAATATCGGCAATCCCGCCAATGAATGTTCAGTAAAAGAACTGGCCGAAATTCTGAAGAAATTATTTCAGGAGCATCCCGAGCATAAAAACGATAAAAGTTATTCGGAAATACTGGATATTTCCGCCGATACCTATTACGGCAAGGGCTATCAGGATATCTATACCCGCAAGCCCAGCATCGAAAAAGCAAGAAAGTTGCTGAACTGGGAGCCGCAAATCGGGCTTGAGGAATCCATGAAGCTGACGCTCAATTCTTTTCTCGAAGAAAATAGAAATGCCGTTATTTAGGATTGGCAAGGGAGGGCGAAGGGGGCCCGGCACAGCGCCTATGGTTAGCGTTTGCGCCAATCCTGCCGGAACATAATTTCCCATTTGACGTTGCAGCAGAAAGGAATCGTATGTCAACTCTGCAAGCCATCCTCGGCATTATCGTCTTGATTGCTTTTTGCTGGCTTATCAGCGAAAACCGGCGCAAGGTCAAAATTAAAGACATTGCCGTCGGCCTCATCCTGCCTTTGCTTATTGCGTTGATAGTTCTCAAAGTGCCTTTTTTCCGGTATTTCTTTGAAGTTCTCAACGGAATTGTCCTGTTGCTGGAAAAAGCGACTCTGGCCGGCACTACTTTTGTTTTCGGTTACCTGGGCGGCGGAGAATTGCCTTTTGATTCGAAAAAGCCGGGTGCCACCTTCATTTTCGGCATTCAAGCCCTGCCCATTATTTTAATCATCAGCGCCTTATCGTCACTGCTGTTTTACTGGCGAATTCTGCCTTTTCTGGTAAGAATATTTTCGCTCCTCCTGCAGAAAACAATGGGTATCGGCGGTGCGGTGGGAATAGGCGCCGCCGCCAATATTTTTCTCGGTATGGTGGAAGCGCCGCTCGTCATCCGGCCCTACCTGAAATTGATGAACCGCAGCGAACTGTTTGTTACCATGAGCTGCGGTATGGCGGGCATCGCCGGAACCACCATGGTTCTTGTTTCTTCAATTATCAGAAAAGTTATTCCCGATGCGCTGGGCCATATTCTCATTGTTTCCGTCATCAGCATTCCTGTGGCGATTATGATTTCCCGCATTATGATTCCGGAAGAAGGCGGCGGTCTGCAGGGGGATGTCGTAATCCCGCAGCAGGCGAAAAGCGCGATGGACGCGATAGCGCAGGGTACTATTGAGGGAGTGCAATTGCTGATAAACATTGTGGCCATGCTGATTGTTTTAATCGGCCTTGTTTATCTGGTTAATGAACTTATTGCCTTACTGCCGTATTATAACGGCCATCCTCTCAGCCTGCAGAGAATTCTGGGATGGATTATGGCGCCGGTTATGTGGCTTATCGGCATTCCCTGGGCGGAAGCGCAGACGGCGGGCTCTCTTATGGGAACAAAAACCGTGCTCAATGAAATAATTGCGTATGTCGAAATGGCGAATCTGGCGCCGGAAGCATTAAGCCCCAAAAGCCGGTTGATTCTGACTTACGCCATGTGCGGTTTTGCCAACCTGGGAAGCCTGGGCATTATTATCGGCGGCATGGGATGCATGGCGCCGGAACGCCGGGAAGAAATCGTGGGTCTGGGCTTCAAATCCATTCTGGCCGGCACACTGGCTACCTGTCTGACCGGGGCGATCGTCGGGCTCATCGTCTGATTTTCATAAGTCCGTGGTCAGCTTTTATGAGAGCGTAAAAATGCGGCTGTGACATCCGGAGCGGCAGGATAGCTTATATAATAACCCTGTATGATGTCGCAGCGGCAGCCGCGCAGAAAATCCGCTTGCCGGGCTGTTTCCACTCCCTCGGCGATGGCCGTGACCCCGATTGCTCGGGCGAGGCTAACGGCAGCCTCAATGATGGCGGCAGATCGATAATTGGTCAAACAATCCTGGACAAACGATTTATCAATCTTCAGCGCCGACAGAGGGAAGAACTTAAAATAACGCAGCGAAAAAGAGCCGGCGCCGAAATTATCAAGAGTAATACGAACACCTTGCCTGCCGAGGTTTTTGATAATATCTGTTATTATTTTCTCATCTTCCGTCATCACGCATTCGGTAATTTCCAGAGACAGGCAAGAAGGGTTAATCTTTTCATCGCGCAGAATCCGCAGCACTGTATCGGCCATATTCCCGTTGCGGAAATGGCGGCTGGAGATATTGACGGCAACGGATAGTAGCGGCGATGCCGTGCCGTCTTCCTGCCACAGGCGAAGCTGCCGGCAGGCGCTTTGCAGCACCCATTCACCGATATCATTAATGAGCCCCGTTCCTTCTAAAATACGGATGAATTCCAAAGGTGACATGGCACCGAAATCAGGATGCAGCCAGCGCAAAAGCGCTTCCACGGCTACTGTTTTTCCGGTTTGGAGATGAAGCTGTGGCTGATAAACGAGATTGAATTGTCGGTGTTTCACGGAATTGCGCAGTTCATTTTCGATTTTGTTGTGCCTTATAACCATATCCTGCATGTCTCTGGTACAAAACTGAAAGTTATTACGCCCCTCCTGTTTTGCCCGATACATGGCGATGTCGGCATTTTTAATCAGGGAGCTGACGTCGCTGCCGCTTTCCGGAAAAGTGGAAATTCCAATACTGGTGGTAATCTGTACATCATGGGAAACTCCTAGGCCAATCGGCAAGCTGACCGACGACAGGATTTTTTGCGCAAAGGCAATGCATTGGCTGGGATGTTCGATATCTTCGATAAACAAGGTAAATTCGTCGCCTCCCAGACGGCTTAACGTGTCGCCTTCACGGACGCACGAAGTAAGGCGCCGGGCTATTTCCTTGAGCAACAGGTCGCCTTTATCGTGGCCGTAACTGTCGTTGATTTCTTTAAAACCATCAAGGTCGAGGAAAAACAGCCCCACCATTTTTCCGGTGCGTTTTGCCCGGGCAATCGCTTTGCTTAAACTGTCAATAAAAAAGCCGCGATTAGCCAGCCCCGTAAGTTCATCGTAGTGTGATAAATGGATAAGCTTCCGTTCGGCAAGCTTGCGTGCGGTGATATTGCGCACCGAACAGACAACTCCGACATGATTGCCGGAGATTAACCGGATTGCTGAAATCTCGATGTCAATACTGTGCCTGTCACGATGGAGCAAAACGGTTTCATAACAGTTTTCGAAGGATTCTCCGGCAAGACGGCGCTGGTGGTTCCGTCGGATTTTTTCTCGTTCATCGGGATGCCATATGTCAAAAACGTCCGGCAGGTCAAGGAGCTCTTGTTCGGAATAGCCGAGCATTTTGCACACCGCCGGATTGGCGAACGTTATACGCCCGTTTTCTACGACGAATAATCCATCGCCCAGGTCAGACAGGGCTCTGAGTACAGTATCAAAAAGAACGTTACTGTCATAATTTGATTGTGTGCCTTGTGCGAATGCTTCCATAGTGGCTCCGGAGCCAGCGATTTCCAATCCTTTACTTCCTCATCATGCCATTTTGCTCAGCTTTGCGCTTACCGCCTTTTTAAGTTCAGCCATATCAACGCCGTGCAATATTAAGGTGTGTCAATGATCCCGCTTAAATAGTAAATTAATATTTTTCCAAAAGCAAATAATAATTTGCGGCAAACAGAGACAAATGAAGCCCGCTGGACACTGTCCCGCCATGCTGTTTTTTCTGATAAAAATTAGAATGCCGCTTTGCCGGTGCGGGGGCGGTATTTTTTAGTGCCGGACAGGCGGGAAAACGGAGGATTTTTTCGTTGACATAAATATTCATTATCACTATAGTTAACAAATATAATCGAGTTTTCCTGAAATAAAGCGAAATATCGTGACACATGCAACAAAGTAAAGGTTGAAATGTTATGGTATTGTTATCAATCGGAGTGCTAAACCAGAAGACCGGAAATTAAGATGCGGTATCGAGAAAATCAGATATTCGCGATTCTAAAAAATTATCCTTGGCTTAAATGATGAAAAGAATAAAACAAATAGTCGTTAAATATTTTTTAATTGCACTGAGTCTGATTTTTCTGTTTTCCTGCGCTTTGTTTGATCAGCAGACCAAAAAAGGTGCCGAAGACAAAGTTCCGGAAAGCAAGGCCCTGCCGGAAAAAGAACAAAAAAAAGCAGAGCCTAAGGAAAAGGAAAAAGAAAAACCAAGGGAAGTTCATAGAGAAACACACAAGGAAATAAAGCCTCCCCAACAGCATGCTCCAGCCAAATCCGGTGTAATCGAGCATAAGGAAGATGCCGTAGCGCCGGCTAAAAAGCCCACAACTCTTTCTTCCCAGCAGAAATACTACAATATGGGAATGAATTATTATTCTCAGGAAAAATACAGCGAGGCCAAGGAAGCCTGGGAGAAAGTAGTCAAGCTGGGAAAGCGCACCGCCCTGGCCGCCAAGGCCAGGGAAAATATAAAAAAAGTACAGCAAATTCTCAAAACGCTTGAAGAAATTGGTGCCAAATGAGCAGGGATGAGATTAAAGAAAAAAGCGGAGAAGATATAGAGGTATTGCCCAAAGAGCAGTTTTTGCCTGAAAAAGTAAAAAACTCCAGCCGCCCAGTTCCCATCCAGCCGCTACAAGTTTACACGAAGCTTTCTTATTTTGTTTCCTCTCTGAGTATCCGCTATAAAATAGCCGGCGCTCTCATCCTCGTTCTGGTAATTGCCATCGCCGCGCTGGGGATGGTGACATTTTCCCAGCAGAAACGCATTCTGGAGGAAGAGATTAAAAAACGCGCGGGTGTTTTTGTCCACCAACTGGCCGGTGTCGGGAAAGAAGGCATTATGACCAAGGATGATCTTTCCGTTTTCTCGACAATCAAAGAAATCCAGAAGCATGCCGGAGTTGTTTACGCCATGGTTGTTGACGCCCAAGGCGCTGTCTTCGTGCATAATAATCTGACCGAAAAGGGGAAAATCCTTTCTGCCGACTTGGACAGGGGCGCTTTGGAAACCAATCAGCTGCTTTTTCAACAGACAATTTACAACAAGGAACCGATTATGGATGCAGCCCTGCCGATTATGGTTACCTATCAGGCGAAAAGTATCCGCATCGGCACGGCCAGGATAGGACTTTCCGAAAAAGAACTGCAGGGCGCCATTGCCAGGCAGAAACTTACTTTCTTCTGGATTTCCCTGGCCTTCGTCGTAATCGGTTTTTTAATTGCTGTTGCCCTGTCCAAGGTACTGACCGGACCTATCTATACTCTGGCCGTCGGTATGCAGATTGTCGCTCAGGGCGATTTGAATCAGCAGGTAAAGGTAACCTATAAGGATGAAATCGGCAAACTGACTGAATCCTTCAATCAGATGGTTCTCAGCCTGCGGGAAAAACTTCGCATGGAAAAATACCTTTCAAACGCCACTTTGAAGAGTATTCGCAAGGCTCGCGACAATTCTAAAATGAAACTGGGCGGAGAAAGAAAATATGTCACAACGCTTTTTTCCGATGTGCGGGGATTTACCTCCATGTCGGAAAAGATGAGCCCGGAGGAAGTAGTGGATGTCCTGAATGTCTATCTCAACCTGCAGGCCAGGATCGTCAGTAACTGGGGAGGCATCGTGGATAAGTATGTGGGAGATGAGATAATGGCTATTTTTGAAGGCAAGGGACAGGAGGGCAATGCTGTCCGGGCGGCTATTGAAATACAGAAATTCTGCCGGAAACTGAACTGGGCAAGGGGGCTGCTGGGTAAAAAGCAGATGAATGTCGGAATCGGACTCAACAGCGGCGATGTTATTATGGGAAATATGGGTTCCGAGGAGCAGATGAACTACACGGTGATTGGTGACAACATTAATTTAACCGAGCGTCTGTGCAGCGTAGCCCAGGCGGGTCAGGTGGTTATCAGCAAAGTCACCGCCGATGCGCTGGGCAAGGAGGCGACCATCAACAGGCTGGAGCCGGTTAAGGTCAAAGGCAAGGAGAAAATGGTCGAAGTATTTGAAGCTTTTGCCATTACCGGAGTTTCCAGGGATACCATGCGCCGCGATACGTATATCGAAGCACGATATCATATGGAGGGACTTCCCGATGAAGTTAACGCCGCTACGATAAGAAATCTGACTTCCGGAGGTTGTATCATAGAATCTGCCGTTCCGCTGGGGACAGGTTCACAACTGGTTCTTCATATTAATGATGAAATTCTGAAACATTTAAGCGAAGTCCGGGCGACAGTCCGCCACGCCCGGAAACTGAAGAAACACTATTGTGTTGGCTTGAGTTTTGAAGGTCTCTCCGAAATCGCACAGGCGACAATCATTGACTGGGTCCACCAGGTCGAGTCGGAAATCAGGATGGATGCGAAAGAAAATCAGTTATAAACGGGAAACAGCCGATTATCTTACGTTGGAAAAATTACCGGTCAACAGCCGCAGTTCTTTACAAGTCTTAAGATATAATTTTGAAAAAAATCAGGATGCGGGCAAATAAGCCGGCTTTGATTACGGGCTTGATTACGGAAATATTATTCTTCATTTTCGGCGCAGCATTTCTTTATGCTGTGTACAGCGAAGGCACGACACCTGCGCCGGTTTATGTTTTTTTGCTCTGTGGTTCGTGGTAATAACAGTATTAATAGTGTTGACAATAAGCATGCTCAAAGGAAAATTTCTTTCGTTCGGGATTGATGTTCAGGAAGAAGATGATAAATATTAAGACAGCATTGATTATGCGGCAGCCGGTGAAGTGAAGGTGAACAAATGATTATCGGATGGAAGCGGGGAATTACCAAATGGGAATGCTCGGACTGAAAATTGATGTTGATACGTATGCGGGCATGAAAAGAGGCGTGCCCGCGCTGTTGCGGATTCTTGCCGAGTTCAAAGTCAAGGCAACATTTTTCCTGAGCATCGGGCCGGACAATTCGGGGCGCGCCGCCCTGCAGTTAATCAAAAACCCTTTATTCCTGAAAAAAATGATGCGAACGAACGCTCCCGGGCTTTATGGCTGGCGCACCGCATTTTACGGGACGCTGCTCAAAGCGCCGCTGATTGCGCTTTCCTTTCCCGATATTGTCGGGGAAATTCTCGATGATGGTCATGAAGTCCAGTTTCATGCCTGGGATCACCGGCGCTGGCAGGATGAACTGCCGCATAAATCCGCAGATTGGGTGAAAGACTGGTTCGCCAAAGGCATTGCCGGTTTCGAAAAAATTACCGGTGCGAAGCCCACCGCTTTCGGTGCGCCTTCCTGGCTGATTGATGAGCGCGTTTTGCGGATTGTCGGCGAATATGAGTTTGCCTATTTGAGCTGTACGCGTGCCCGGTCTCCTTTTATTCATGAAATTGCCAATATTCTGGAAATTCCTTCCGACCTTCCCTGCTTTGAAGAGTTGGACAGATCCACTGCCGTGACAACTCTGGCTGGTTTGATTAATGACGGCGGCGATCATGTCCTGCCGGTGCATGCCGAAGTGGAAGGCGGTATTCTGCAAAATCAATTCCGTGAATTGTTGTCGGCAGTGTGCGGCGGCGTTTCCCTTCTGCCATTGAGGGAATTGAAGGACAAGCTCAAGATAAGCGAGTTGCCCGTGCGCAAATATCGGATGGAGTTGTTGCGAGGAAGGCATTCCCCCTGCGCCGTGTAAAGAATAAACATTCTCGAAAAAAAACCGTTATCCGCGATTGTGTCAGAGAAATATTATTTTGCCCGGCGCACCACGCGTTTGCGGACAAGCTTGACCCTGGCATTGAGCGGCTGTTTGTGCTGACAGGTAGCGCGCGGGCATTTTAAAATGACTTGGCCGGTGCTGTCAGCCATTTCCACCAGAAAAGGATTTTTGCAGCGGGAGCATTCAATATGATGAGGTTTGCCCCAGCTGATAAAATTGCAGTTTTCCGAAGCACAGGCATAGTATTTTTTTCCAGCCGCGGTTGATTTTTCTGCCAGCACGCCGGTTTTGCAAATAGGGCAGACCAGCGCCAGCTCTTTTTCAAAGGCGGCAATCTTTTCGGCAATAACATCATCAACCGGAGTGCCTTTTTCCTCAGGAGCAGGTGAAGGAATAGTTTCTTCCTTTTCTGCCGGTTCCCCGGATGCTGCCCGTTGTTTTTCTTCCGGCGGCGCCGGAGGGGCTTTTGCCGTTAAATGGCCTGCCTCCTGCTGAACACTTGCCGGTATTTCCGGCGCGGTTTTTATTTCGGCGGCAGGCGGAGCTTCCGGTGACAGGGCAGTTTCGCGGGTTTTAAGCGGTTCGGCCGGCTCCGGTTTTTTTGCCGTCGGGATAGAAGGCACTGCCTCTTTGGCGACAACGTAATCACGATAAATGCGCCGGCCGGAGGAGCCGATAACAGAAGGTTTTTCCTCTTTCGGCTGAGGTTTGAGCTTGGGAGCATCCGGTATTATTTTGGGAATTTTCGGCTTCGGGATGGCGACACCGTGATTATTGAGCGTCTGGTCAAAACGGTCCAGCGCCGTTGCCAGATCGGTGCGTCCACTGGCTGCTTCGGCTATTGTCTGCCACATATAAGCCAGCAGATTTATTCCCTGCATCTTGGGATAAATACGGTTGAGCGTCCGGGCGGTATCCTTGGTATCCTGAAAGGAATAGATAATCCCGTCCGGGCGCAGATCAAGATACTTCTTTTCTTTCAGCTGATTTAACGCGTCCCGGATGGCCTCTTCGGACTTCATGCCCGCTTCCTTGATTTCCTTGATGAATTCATCCATTGAATAGCGCTCGGAAACTTCGGACATGACATCAGACATTTCAAGCTCGCGGCCACCCAGAATTATCAGGCAACCGATATTGGCCGTGTTAAAAGGGAGCCCGCCTACCGCATTCCTGGCGCCGGTCAGGCGCTCATAGTGGCGGACGAATATTTCATCAAATTTGTCTGTTATTTCCTTATCCATAAAGAGACCTTATAAATATTTTTTGTAACCTTAGCGAAAAATTTATCTGATTTCAACCATTATACTGTTAAAATATTTTTAATGAAAATATTTATTCTTGTCGTTCACGGGATTACTGATATAATGATTATGTCAGTTAATATAACAGTCATTGCTTAATGGCAACTAATTATTTAATTACAACAGGGAGAAATATTTGTGGCGAACATTATCGGACTAAAAGATATTGATGATGCCATTGCCGATCTTAATTACAAAAATGAAACGACACTGAAATATCGCCTTGTCCAGGCAGTGAGAAGTTTCTATGAAGATGATGAGTCCCTGGAATCGGTCAAATCCATTGATGTCGAAGAACTGGTTAAAAGAGTCTGGGAAACAGGTGATGACCAGGAACTGATTAAAATCAAAAGAAAGAGTTTCAGCAGCACCAAGTCCTCTGTCAACAATGATTTTAAAAAGCTCTATCAATCGGGAAAAAATCAGGCAGGCATCATCATCGGCCAGCGTAATATTTTTGATATTTCCGATGAGGCCAAAGATAAAGCACTGGCGGGCATTGCCGATGTTTTAAAAGAAAAGGGAATTGAGAATATCGGCGGCATGGCGGAAATCCTGGCTGCCGTAAACGAAACGGTCAAGAAAATATTCGCCGGTAAGGATTCCGGTTTTGGCCAGGAAGAAATTGACCGGATTAAAAACCTCATTAACGACATATCAATGAAAGTGTCAGCTCCCTTGGAAAAGGCGGGGGAAAAAGAGAAAAAGGAAGATACAGCAGATGAAACAATTCCGAGTGTCGCCGGTGAGGATATTGAAAATATCAGCGGGACAGCAGGTCAACTGGCCGAGGAAAAAGCAAAACTGGAAAAAGCGCTTGCCTCCGCGGGAACTGAAGAGGGGCAAAGAGAAATTGAACGGATAAAGAAACTCATCGGCGATATCTGCGGTAAAATGGGCCTTACCGTCAGTGAAATCGCGCTGCCGGTTGAAACTGGAGATAAAGAGAGGATTGGTGAAAAAGAAGGAGAAGCAAAAGAAACAGGCGAAGCTGAGGCTTATCTGGGGGAACGAGAGGAAATTCTCGCTAAAATAGACGAGGCCCGAAAAGCTCTGGAAATAATGGGGGCGGGTCTGGGCGACAGCGCCGAGTATAACAAGATTAAAATCCTGCTGAATGACATTTCGGGCAAAATCGGGCGCGGCGAAAAAGGGGAGACGGGCGCAGTTGCCGTTGAGGGAGAGGGTGAAGGAGGGGACGAAGCTGGCACCGGTGCAAAGGAAGCAGGTGAGGCTGAGGCTTATCTTAGGGAAAGAGAGACAATTCTCGCAAAAATAGACGAGGCCCGAAAAGCTCTGGAAATAATGGGAGCGGGTCTGGGCGACAGCGCCGAGTATAAACGGATAAAAACACTGCTTGATGAAATATCCGGGCAAACAGGGCAGGCCGAAGAAGGCAAAGCAGCCGGAGAACTGGCTGAAGAAATAGTTGAGGTAGTCGAGGAAATTGCGGGTGACGCAGTTACTGAAAATGTGGCGGCAGGTGAAGAAGTTGCTGCCGGGGCCGGGCAGGAAGCAGGCGCCGGAGAACTGGCTGAAGAAATAGTTGAGGTAGTCGAGGAAATTGCGGGTGACGCAGTTACTGAAGATGTGGCGGCAGGCGAAGCAGTTGCTGCCGGGGCCG
>JAKLDS010000039.1 GCA_022703375.1 Deltaproteobacteria bacterium
GCTCGGTGACGACACTGATTATATCCTCGACAATCTCTATCTCATCGGCCACGGCAATCAATTGCGCCAGGTTTTTGTTTTTCATTAACCTGGCAATTTGCTTTGTTATTAAATAACTGTCGCTGTTGTTGCTGATAATCTCCAGCAGTTCCTTCTTGAAATTGAATTTTTCCGCGGCGGTGTAAATATACCGGCCTTTCAGGATTGTATTATCCATATCAAATATTATCATTTTTTTTAATCCGATCAGGCTTTCTTTTACTGCCAGATCCATTTGATCCAGAATCATCGTAGTTGTCTGCAGAGTGTCCAGCGTAAAAGCTGGCTGCATCTTGGCTCTCTTTAAAATTGCCTTGGAAACTTCTCTGGCCATCGAGCCCAGCTGTTGCCACGGCTTCATCTTGTTTTCAATGACGCCGATGTCAACCTGTTTTATTTTTGCGCCCTGATTTATCATATCCAGCAGAATGCCGATATCCACTCCGTAATCGTTTTCAAAATCAACCTTTTCCAGGAATTGCCTTTTCGCCGCAATCATGCCGCTCAGAGGCTGCGAAAACTCCATTGTCGCGGGGAAAAGCAGGCTTAATAGCGGCTTGGCCGCCAGTTCCGTTACCCGTCCCGCCTGTCTGGCAAAAGTGCTTTTAACAAAATCAAAGCCTTCTTCCAGAATCGGTTTAACAAGCATTTCCACCAGATTATTTTTATAATCGGAGATATCGGCATCCAGATAAACCAGTACCTGATTGGTCGCGACAAGCATGCCGTCCAGCATCGAGGCTCCTTTGCCCCGGCGTGGGCTTATTATAACGCTGGCGCCCGCCTGTTTGGCCAGGGAAACGGTATTGTCGAAAGAATGATCGTCCACAACAATGATTTCATTTACCATTGCGCACTTCTTCGCTATTTCAATTACTTTTACGATAGAGGCTTCTTCGTTCAAAGCAGGTATTATAACGCTTACCATTTTGACCTCCTCTGATAAAATTATTAATTAACGATGATGGAAACAGCTGAAGCAGTTGCCGGCAATATCTTCCGGGACAACAACTGCCGTTAACGATTGCATCTTAACGGAGCCAAATTAATCTTTCAGCTTTCCTTCAGCCTGATTATTTTTTGCGGATATATACCTTCGCGCACCGAACGGACATCTTCAATAGTGTAAAAAGCGTTGGGATTGCAGTTCTTGATGATACTGAGAACTTTTTCAATATTTTTTCTTTTAACTATTGTGAAAAGGATTTTAACCGGCCCCAGCGCGCCCTGCGCATCAACATAAGTTATTCCGTAGCTGCCCTGTTTCAGGCATTTTATTAAATCCGTGGCGTCTCTCTGGGTAATTACCCGAATAACAACAGTACCAATGGCCATTCTCCCTTCGATATAAATACCGATAAAATTTCCCGTCGCAAAACCCGCGGCATAGGCAATGTAATAATAAACGTTGTCCATATTCATCATTATCTGACTGATAGCTATCAACCAGATGATAATCTCGAAAAAAGCGATTAACGGCGCCAGATATTTCATTCCCCGTGATATGTAAATAATACGGACAGTATCCAGCGTGACATCGCAAACTCGCGCCAGGAAAATGAGCAGCGGTATAAAAAGCCATTTAAATATTTCCGAATGATAAAAAGCTGTTAATTCCATTTAACTGTCCTTTTTTTTAAATTATAGGCCAGAGCAGACGCTTACGTCAATCAAATAATTCGGAATTGCTTTTTCGCCGGCTAAAAACAGAGTATAATTTTTGCAGGGGTGTTTCCCCGAAATAAAAACCGGTGTTGGTGAATTATAACTGGAAGTAGCGGATAAAGACAAACAAAAAACCCGCTATTGCCGGCGGGTTTTTGCAGTTCCTGAAATCAGATTAATTATTGCCTGGTGGCGGTGCAGGGAATTGAACCCCGGACACTACGGATATGAGCCGTATGCTCTAACCAGCTGAGCTACACCGCCTTGAATTAATTATTTCCCCGGAGGAAAATAGTAGTTCGTGCGTCGCTATATATAAGCTTGAAAAATTTGTCAACATCTATTGCGGTGTTTCCAGCTTATAGATGACAATAACGCTCTTGTCGCTGATTGATGTTCCGACCGACAGCACCAGCGACAGCACAAGCTCGGGCTTGCCGTCGTTATCAACGTCTTTCAGGACATAATCGGCAATATAACCGTTTATTTTTTTCGTCTTCCAGTTCTCGGCCATGCCGATGCCGTCCCACTCCAGTGAATATATTTCGCTGGCGGTGAAAAGTTTCATATTCTTAAAGACGCGGCCGGAAGAGGATAGATTTTTGGCGATGATAATTTCTTTCTTGCCGTCCTTATTGATATCGTGAGCCAGAATACGTAAATTAACATAAGCGCTCTTTTCGTTTTCATCCGGCCTTTTTTTATCATCAAGATTTTCGAGGTAATTATTGCTGCCGCCGAAAACATCATCGCTGCGCCAGACCAGGTTTTTGTTTTTAAAGCCGAAAGTAAAAATGCTGGTCAGTGCCTGACTGGTTTTTTCAAAAATGCAAATGTAATCCAGTTCATCCAGTGCCAGAATTTTTTCTCCGCCGCCTGTGCCGAAATCATCAATAACCAGACCGTAAATCGACAGACCCAGGGGAATTTTCATCAGCTGGTCTTCGACATAGGCGCCGTTGCGCCAGACGATTTCATAAATCGGCGTATTAAAAGGTTTGTCCACCCGACCGAAGTATTGCCCCAACAAAAGGGGAACGCCGGAGGGAGTTTCGAGAATTCTTAAGAAAAACGGCAATTTGGTTGCTATCTCGACATATTTGCCTTCTTTGAATTCCAGCACAAATGTTTCCAGAATCTTGTCGTTCAATGCGGTAATGAAGATTTCCGAAATGCCGTTGCGGTTGATATCCGCCACATCTACAGACAAGTAATTGTGGTAGTTCTTTCCGTTTATCCGCTGCAGAACACGCAGATCCTTCTCCATTTTCTGGCAGATTAAAATAGTGTTTTTGTCAATCAGAACAACTTCATTCAGTCCGTCACCGTTAACGTCGCCGATATCCATGCCTTTAAATTCGGTGGGGAATTTCTGGCTCATCCAGAATCCTCTGCGGTTGAAAGGATCGGGAGAATTAATTAATTCGGCATTAATAACCGATGTCAGTGTTCCTTTCTTACCCGTTCTCATCCCGGCGATAATCTGTGATTCCCGGGAAGGAGACGCCGCAGATGCCGCAGGTGCAGCAGCAGCAGCGGGAAGAGCGCTTTGCGCCAGAACGGGCTGCTTAGCTCCGGTAACGTGCTGCACGATGCGCTGGGAGAAATCATTGATTTTCGGGATGACGTCATCGAGGCTCTGCGTCTGGGCAAAAATGCCAATATCCGATTTGGAAGAAATAATATCAATCAATTTGCCGTCAATGCTGATGCTGTTGCCGATTTTGGTGATGCTGCCCCAGACAACATAATCAGCCTTGAGGGAACTGCCGATTTTATAGACATCGGCGAGCGAAATATCTTTCAAATTTGCTTTCTTCAGTTCATCCTGGACAACGCTTTTCGAGGTAACATCAATTTTGTTGGGAACGGCGGTTCGGGTAATGAGCATGTCCCATATTCCCTGTTTCACGTAATCAATATTGTCGGCGCTGTTTAAAGTAAAAGGTAAAACAGTTATATTGTATTTGTCTTTGGCAATAAGTGTACTGGCGCTGATTAAAAGAATCCAGACGCAAGTTATTAAAATTAAAGCCTTTTTCATTTTTGTCTCCCTTTGCAGCATGGCATTTTCCCAAAAGCTAGAAAAACTTCTAACATTTAAAAAATGATAATTCAAGAATGTTTTGCGACCGGCGCCGGATGAGAGAAAATAGCCTTAATCAGAATTAAATTGTTATTCTTTGCCGGTGACCGGCGGAATTGCTTCTTCGGAAAAATTTATAGTCAGGTGATACACTCCCGATTCGAGGCGCGACTGGATGGCAAAGGGCAGTTTTTCATACACTTTCAGCATTGCCTTATTATCGCAGAGAACATCAGCGGAAAAACCGGTAATGCCCTGTTCACGGGAATATTTAATCAGAATTTCCAGAAGGTAAGAAGCTATGCCGTGGCCCGTGTATTTTTCGTCAACGACGAATGCCGTATCCGCCAGAGAATTGTCCGGCTGGCGGCTGTAACGTCCTTCGGCGATGATGCGTTCGGTTCCCGCTTCTTCAATAATACCGACAATTGACATATCCCTGCGGTAATCAATATTGACATATTCCTGCATTTTGGCATGGGGCATTGTTTTTATCGGGCTGAAATACCTGTAGAAAACGGTTGATTCCGAGAAACGGTAAAAAAGCCGGCGCATGGCCTCTTCATCGGAGGGTTTAATGGCGCGGAATAATACCTTGCTGCCGTCGGTAAAGATATGGCTGATACTCAACTTGTCGGGATAGAAATGCCCGGCGTCGTGCAGATAAATTTGATCGGGATAAATAATATTGGCTTCCTTGGCCTTTTGCACCAGTTCCGAGCGGTCATCGGGGTGAGCAATATCAATTAAAGCAAGCGCCCTTTCCCGGACAGTTTTGCCGAATAAGGAGGCAACGCCGTACTCCGTGATGATTAAGTCCAGTGCCTCGCGGATGGTGAATTGATTGGGATACTTTTCTACGGAAAGCAGAAAATTAGGTTCTTTTTTCAAATTGCGACTGGCCAGGGCGAAAATCGCGCGGCCGCCGCGGGAGCGTTCCGCTCCGGTAAAAAGTTCCTGAATCTGCCCGGGACCGGCGGTGACATTGTTCATGCCGACATGCAGGGCGATATTGCCGGTTAAATCAACCTTTCTGGCCGGCAGAATAGCGATGATTTTATCATTCGCGCCTGTTTTGAATTGTTCGGAAATCAAATCTATTCCCTGAAATTCGACCAGCGGGTTATTGTGCAGCCATTTCATTAATTCCGGTGTTCCCTGCGCGTAAGCGGTGATGGATTTACCACGGAAAGCTTTTTTCTTTTTGTTGTTTACGGCGCCGCATTGGACCAGTTCCATGAGCGTGTCGGTAAAAGTATAGGTATGGATGCCGAGATTGTGTTTGAACTTCAAGTGCTTGCCCAGCGCCTCATAAAGAGAACCGGTAAAAAAAGACAGACAGCTGCCGTCTTCCACTATGCGGGCAATGTTGGCCGCAACCCTGTCAATTACATCATCAACCGGCCAGTGGGGAAAATAAATTAAGGGCTCGGTGGCGTTGACCAGATAATTGAAATCATTGACATGAACAAAGGTATCGCCGCTGGTGCGTGGCACATCCCTGTTTATTTCACCGATTACCAGAGAAGCATTTTCCATTGCCAGCTTGGCGACATCAACGGCGACTCCAAGGCTCGCAAAACCGGCTTCATCCGGCGGTGATATCTGCACAAAAACAGCATCCACTTTTATTATGCCGGAAGAAACGAGACGCGGAATACTCGAAAACTGGCAGGGAATCATGTCCACCGCACCGGAGGTAATGGCTTCACTGGCGAGCCAGCCGGAAAAAAATGTTTTCAGGCGGAATTTGTTCTTGTTTTGAGTGCCTTTTAACGAAATGATCTCGCCCAGGCTTATTATCTGAATCAGTTCCAGATCGCTGAGATTAGCCATGCGGGCAGAAAGCAGGTGCTTGACCAGTGTGCGTGGTTCAGCGACTCCCGTGCCCAGAAAAATGCTCATTCCCGGCTCTATTTGCCGGAGTGCAGTTTCCGGATCAACCAGTTTCTTTTCCCATTTATTCTCAGATTTTGTCAGCAGACTCATAATTTATAATTTGACCGGAACAACATAGAGCATAACGGCAAAAAGGTGGCAAATGCTGCCCGCCAGAACAAACATATGCCAGATTGCATGATTGTAAGGCAATTTCTTCCACGCATAAAAAATTGTACCCACTGTGTAGGCCAGACCTCCCGATACCAGAAGGGCAACACCGCCGCCCGGCAGATTTTGTAAAAGCGGTTTAATGGCGATTATCACCAGCCAGCCCATCAGAATGTAAGCCAGAGTGGAAAGGATTTTGAACTTGTGAATAAAAAATATTTTGAAGATTATGCCCAGTGCCGCCAGAGCCCAGATAACAGCGAAAATAGTCCACCCTAAAAAACCCTTCACAGTCACCAGCATAAAAGGTGTATAAGTGCCGGCAATTAAGGCGTAAATGCAGGAATGGTCAATTACTTTAAAAATGCTTTTCAGGCGCGGTTTCCGAAAACTGTGATAAAGAGTGGAAGCCGTATAGAGCAGAACAAGGGTGGTGCCGAAAATTACACAACTGACAATATGGCTTGCCGTGCCATACAAAGCGGCAAAAACTATCAGCAAAGCCATTCCAGCCGTACTGATTAAAATGCCGGTGCCGTGAGTAATGCCGTTGGCAATTTCTTCTCCGATACTGTATTCGTTGCTATGTTGCTTTTCCATCATAATATAAATTATCTTTCCTGGTTTTTTCGCCCACAGGTTATCTGTCAAGCGTCATTTTTTTGCGGTGTTAATTCACGCTGCGCATAATCACTGTAAATTTTTTCCTTGACAAACAAATTGAACAAGTCCGGGTCAATATGCTTGTTTTTTACCATTAAACGCATAATCTTCAAGGCTTCATTCACCGTTTTGCCTTTCTTATACGGGCGGTCTTTGGCAGTGAGAGCTTCAAAAATATCGGCAATAGCAATAATCCTTGATTGCAGCGAAAGTTCATCGCCCTTTAATCCCATGGAGTAACCAGTACCGTCAAGCTTTTCGTGATGCGCCGCTGCATAGGCGGCCACATTGCGCAGTTTTTTTGGGAAAGGAAGCTGGGAGAGCATTTTATACGTAACCAGTGCGTGATTATTGATGATATTTCGTTCTTCATCGGTGAGTGTGCCGCGGCGGATGCATAAATTATGAATTTCATTTTCCGAAAGTAACGGCTTTTTTTGCCCGTCGAGCGAATACTGCCTTTGCCCGATTTTCCTGATTCGCCGGATCATTTCATTTTTGGTAAACTCGCTGCCTTTGTTCAATCCCTCGATAAACGCGCATTCTTCATCAAGCTGTTTAATCAGGGCGTTTAGTCCCCCGCCTGATTTCCTGCTTGTCCGGGAGCCGGAATCGTTCGACTGTCGTATCTCCAGATAATATTCTTTTTTCAGCAATTCGAAGCGGGTGCGAATTTCGTTAATCCGGTCATGAACTGTTTGCAGCTTGGTAGCTTTATCCACCACGTATTCGGGAGTTGTTATTTTACCGACATCGTGCAGCCAGGCCGCCAGACGTAATTCCCGGAGTTCGTCATCGGATAAATGGAGATCCGTAAAATGTCCTTCTTTTGTCGAATTTATTTTCTGGGCAATCTCCATTGTTAATTCTGCTACCCGGCGCACATGACCGCCCGTGTAAGGTGATTTTTCGTCTATTGCCGTAGCAATTGTCCTGATAAAAGATTCCAGTAAATTATGTAAATCATTTATCAGCCGGTTATTGGAGAGAGAAACAGCAGCCTGGGAAGCCAGAGAAAGAGTCATCTCCTGGCATTCGGCGGAAAAACTGATTACCTTGCCCGTTGCCGGATTTTTGGCGTTTAAAAGCTGTAAAACACCGATAATGTCGTTTTCGTGATTACGCAGCGGAACAACCAGCATGGATTGCGAACGGTATCCGGTATCCCGATCGAATTTTTTAGTTCCGGCAAAATTAAATCCTTTTGCGTTATAAACATCGGCAATATTTACTGTTTTCCCGGATATGGCCACATATGCCGAAACATTGGCAAAGTTGGGATTGCCTTCGCTGTTTTTCAACTTGACCGGAGGCCAGGTAATTTTTCCGCCGGTTCCCCCCATGCTTACCCGGAGGGTATCGTTCTTGACTATGGCGAAATTGAGTTCCTTTTCGTCATCGGATACTATGTAAAGAGTGCCTCCGTCGGCGGCGGTGAATTTTTGCGCTTCGACTACAATCATCTCTAAAAGCTTATCCAGGTTCTTTTCGGCGGAAAGGGCTGTGCCGATCCTGGTCAGCCTTTTAATCTGGGTAAGCTGGTTTTCCGTAAACTGCCGGACATCCAGGACCAGTTTTTCCAGCAGACGGTTGATGGGATCGTTATCGGTAAAGCGACGCCGGTATTCTTCGTGCTTTTCGCTCATTATCAACCTTGCTAATATTTTAAAAGATTTGGTTATCTGACTATAACAGAGGGGATTTCTTTTTCAAGACGTTTTTTTATTTTTTCCCATTCCTGGCTGGAATAAGAATTTTCCTTGAGGAATTTTTTATCCAGAGTCTTTACCGGAACGAACTGTTGTAAAATGAACTTATCCGCGCCTCTTAGCATTTTGGCTATGCCGGTAAGATCTTTTTCCGTAAGTTGTGATTTAACAACTGTTGTGCGAAATTCATAGGGAATTCCGGACTTTAAAACCAGCTTGATGCTGGCGGTAATTGCCGCTGAATCTATTTTTGCATTAATAATCGAGGAATATTTTTCCAGCGGTCCTTTGACATCCAGAGCGATAAAATCAAGTAATTTTTCCGCAAGCAGTGTTTTAATAACTTCAGGTTGGGAGCCGTTGGTATCCAGTTTAATTGCGAAGCCCATTTTTTTAAGTTTGACGATAAAAGACTGTAAATCGCCCTGTAATGTCGGTTCACCGCCGGTAATACTCACAGCATCCAGCTTTCCGCGCCGTGTGGACAGAAAATCAAGCACATCTTTTTCCGGCAGGTCTGCTCTGAACAACCTCGGTTCGACCAGCTCCGGATTATGGCAGTAAGGGCAACGGAAATTACAGCCCTGGGAAAAAACAATCGCACAAATCAAACCGGGATAATCAATCAGCGATACCTTCTGCAATCCGCCAATTTTCATGCTAGCACTTCCTTGTTAAATCAGGCGCGGATATCTGTCGAGAGGAAAAACTCTCCCCGTAAGCCTCCGCTGCTGAGTGTTATTGGAAACGAAATACCTGCCGGGAATCGAACTCTTCCTGTTTGCCTTTATTCCACTGCTTGACAGGGCGCAGATAACCCACAACACGCGAATAAACTTCGCATTCGGCAGAGCAGGTGGGGCACTTCTCCTGTTCGCCTTTTATATAGCCGTGGGACGGGCAAACGCTGAATGTCGGTGAAAAAGTCAGATAGGGCAGATGATAACCGGAACAAATTTTCTTTACAAGTTTCTTGACTGATTGCGGATCGTCAATTCGCTCGCCGGCAAAAGTGTGAAAAACAGTGCCACCCGTGTATTTAGCCTGAATTTCATCCTGCAAATCCAGGGCCTCAAAAATATCATCAGTGTAGTTTACCGGCAACTGTGTGGAATTGGTGTAAAAAGGCTCGGCTGTTTTCGATTTGCCGTCGCTGGCGCAGATAATATCATGATACTTCTCTTTATCAATTTTGGCCAACCGGTAAGACGTGCCTTCGGCTGGCGTGGATTCCAGATTATAGTTGTTGCCGGTTTCCTTCTGAAATTTAATAAGAGTGTTGCGCATAAAATCAAGCACCTGCTTGGTGAATTCCTGCCCTTCTTTGGATGCGATATTTTGTCCGAACAAATTCAGGCAGGCTTCGTTCATTCCTACAAGACCGATGGTGGAAAAATGATTTTTCCAGTATTCGCCGAATCTTTCCTTTACATTGCGCAGGTAATATTTTGTGTAGGGGTAAAGGTTACCTTCGGTGAATTTCTCGAGCACTTTTCTTTTTGTTTCCAGGCTTTCTTTAGCGATTTCCATCTGCGCTTCCAGCAGGTGAAGAAAATCTTTTTTCGATTTGGCCAGATAACCGAGCCGCGGCATGTTTATCGTAATAACGCCGATAGAGCCGGTCAACGGATGAGATCCGAAAAGGCCGCCACCTCTGATTTCCAACTCGCGGTTGTCAATGCGCAGCCGGCAGCACATGCTGCGGGCATCCTCCGGGTTCATGTCGGAATTGATAAAATTGGAGAAATAGGGAACTCCATATTTGGCCGTCATTTCCCAGAGATCTTTCAAATTGGGATCATCCCAATTGAAGTCTTTGGTGACATTATAAGTGGGAATGGGGAAAGTGAATACTCTGCCCTTGGCGTCGCCTGCCGCCATTACCTGCAGGAAAGCCTTGTTAAAAAGATTCATCTCTTCCTGAAATTCCTTATATGTTTCTTTTTGCGGTTGGCCGCCGATGATGACACTTTGATCCTTATAATACTTGGGAACGGTAACGTCGAGTGTTACATTGGTAAACGGTGTCTGAAAACCGACCCGGGTGGGAACATTAATATTGAAAATAAATTCCTGCAAGGCTTGCTTTACTTCATTAAAGTTCAGTTTATCATAACGGATAAAGGGCGCAAGCAGGGTGTCGAAATTGGAGAAAGCCTGTGCCCCGGCGGCTTCACCCTGTAAAGTATAGAAAAAATTAACGACCTGTCCCAGTGCGCTACGCAAATGATTGGCGGGTTTGCTTTCCACCTTGCCGGAAACTCCGCGGAAACCCTGCAAAAGCAAATCGTATAAATCCCAGCCCACACAGTAAACAGAAAGAAGACTTAAATCATGAATGTGGAAATCGCCATCGGAATGTGCTTTGCGGATTTCCGGTGTATAAATTTCGTTTAACCAGTAAACCTTGCTGACCTCCGAGGAGATGTAGTTATTCAGCCCCTGCAACGAATAATCCATATTGCTGTTTTCATTAATCTTCCAGTCGGCTTTCTTTAAATATTGATCAACCAGGTCAACTTCCATTTTATTGGCGATGTCACGCAAACGGGAATGCTGTTCACGATAGATGATATATGATTTGGCTGTTGTCCGGTAGGGGGATTGCAGGAGAACTTCTTCCACAATATCCTGAATCTCTTCCACAGTCAGGACCTTACTGTCGAAAAGCTTTTCCATCAGGTTTAAAACACGGATAGTGAGTTTTCTCGCTTCCTTGATATCGAATTCGCCGGTGGCTGTGCCGGCTTTCGCAATGGCGTTAGTTATTTTCTCCGCATTGAATTTTACTAACCTGCCGTCTCTCTTGCGAATTTTTGTATTCATCAGTTCCTCCAAATATTAAGATAGGTATTATTGCAGACCCCTAGATGACGCTAGATATTGGGGTAGGATAGAGTAATACCACTACATATAGGTATTTTCAAGAAAAAAATGAAGAAATTTCTAAAAAATTATTATTCAGCTTATTCTTGATTTTTCCGAAGGCAAAGTTTATTAATGATAAATTTTTTTTGAGGTCATTCTTCATTGTCCATTAATGAAATAAATATATCCGGAATAAAAGGGTTTTTATCGTGCGGAGAAGCTTTGTGCCTGTATAATATGGCTCTGGAGGTAAGTCAAAAGGCGCCCTGTCTGGAAATCGGCAGCTATTGCGGCAAATCCGCCGTCTGCCTGGGAACAGCCTGTAAGGAAAACAACGCTATTCTTTTTTCCCTTGACCATCATCAGGGTTCGGAAGAGCAGCAGCCGGGGCAAGCCTACTTTGATGAAGAATTGTTTAATAAGGAAACAGGTCTGGTGGATACTCTCGGTTTCTTTCGCAAAACGATTCGCGATTTTGCGTTAGAGGAAACGGTAATTCCGGTAATCGGCCGTTCGGAAACGGTGGTGCGCGGCTGGCTGACACCGCTGAGTCTGATATTTATTGACGGCAGCCATGCTTACGAATCCGTGAAAAACGATTATGAAATATGGCCGAAGCATTTGATTGGAGGCGGTTACCTGATATTTCACGATATTTTTCCTGATCCGGCCGCAGGCGGGCAGGCCCCTTATCAGATTTATCAACAGGCGGCAGCTTCAGGATTATACGAAGAAATGCCGATGTGTGAGTCGCTGGGAATTCTCAAAAAAATAATTTAATTAACAAATATTTTATTCGGAATTACTTGAAGGTATGCTCAGCATCCGGAAATGTTCTGCTTTTCACTTCCGCAATGTAGGATTTAACCGCCCGGCGGATTTCCACATTTAAATTGGCGTATTTCTTGACATGTTTGGGAGTGAACTTGTCGAACATGCCCAGCATATCGTTTACAACCAGTACCTGGCCGTCACAGTGGACACCGCCGCCGATGCCGATTGTCGGTATTGTTAAAGCTTGCGATATTTCTCCCGCCAGCTTTTCCGGCACCAGCTCCAGGACTACCGAAAAGGCTCCGGCTTCTTCCAGAATTTTAGCGTCTTCCATCATTTTCTGTGCGGCGTCTTCCTTTTTCCCCTGTACCTTATAACCGCCCAGCTGGTTAATGGATTGCGGAGTTAGTCCGATATGGGCCATTACCGGAATTCCCGATACAGTGAGCCGGTGAACGGTTTCCGCGAATTCCCGGCCGCCTTCAATTTTCACAGCCTGCGCACCGGCTTCCTGCAAAAAACGCCCGGCGTTAATCAGCGCAGCGGATATTGATGATTGGTACGACATGAAGGGCATATCCGCGACAATCAAAGAATTGTAGGCGGCGCGCGCTACCGCTTTGGTGTGATGCAGCATGTCTTCCATCGTTACGGGAAGTGTTGTTTCATAGCCGAGCGTGACCATGCCCAGGGAATCGCCGACCAGAATTATATCAATGGCACATTCATCGAGGATTGAAGCCATTCCGTAATCATAACCCGTCAGCATGGCGATTTTTTCGCCCTGTGCCTTCATTTTCTTTATGTCCACGATGGTCTTGCGATTGCTTTTAATTTGTACACTCATCTTACGCTCCTTTTAAAATATTTTCGATTTCTTTCAATTGCTGCTTTTTTAGTGTGCCTTTCTTTTGACCGATGACGGCGGCGGTCCTGCCCAGAGTCGTATAAAGAGAGAATAAATGTGGCAAGCTGTCATTAATGGATTGGACGTGTTTGCGCACGGTGCCGGCATCGCCGCGGGCGATGGGGCCGGTTAGAGCCTGAATAGAACCCGATTTTTCGATATTTTTCAGGCTGCCGTAAACCAGCGGCAGATAAGCTTGCCTCGCTTCGGCCGGGGTGAGGCCGATACTTTCGTAAATCTGTTCTACCACATAGAGCAAGCTTACCAGATAATTGGAAGCAAAGCAGGCGGCGGCATGATAAAGCGGTTTCTGCTCGTCGGTAATCATAAGCGCCGTGCCGCCTAAATCGCGCACAATTTGTTTTGCCCATTTTTTAATTTTTTTATCGGCGGTTATGCCGAAAACACTGCCCGGAATATTTTCAATGGCATTATCAATGGAAGAAAAACTTTGAATCGGGTGAATACTGGCAATATGCGCGCCGGCCTGTCTGGCCGGTTCCAGTAAATCAAGGCTGCCCGCCCCGCTGACATGAAAAACTATTTTTTCCGTAAGGTTGTTTCCGGCTGCTATCTTCCGGCAGACGCCGGCAATTGCATCATCGGAAGTGGTGATTAAAATACAATCAGCCTTTTTAATTGCTTTCTGCGGCAGGAGGAAAGATTCGCCGCCGGTATAGGCAAGCGCTCTTTTTAAATGAGCGGCGGATTTATCGGCGATGGCTGTAATTTCGTGTCCGACCCGGCGTAAAAGAAAACCGAGGGCGGTTCCGACAATGCCCGCGCCGATTATCGCAAATTTCTGCGAAGATGAAATATTCATAAAAAAGCCCCCCGCAACAGACACGACGGAAGGCTTCAATCAGATAAATAAAATTTGCACCATCCCGTCTCAGTCAAATTATTGATCCAAGCGGTTGTGATTAAATAACACAGGCATTTCTCTTAGTCAAACAAAATATCCCGATGGCGGTTTGCTGCTGCCTGGTTATTTTTTCAGGGTCGCGATTTCCTGCCTGATGGATTCCGCGCGCGCCGAATCTGCGGCAAAATACTTCAGCGCTTCATTAAAGTGAAAAAGAGCGCTTTTGTCTTTTTTATCTTTTCTGAAATGCAGCCCGAAATAGTAATGTGATTCGCCCTGATTGTTCTGTTTGCCGTAAGCGGTGGCGATAAAATAATTGATATCCGGTTCAGCAAGCACCCTGTTTTCCCGCCTGATAAAGCACTCCAGAGCTTTCTGGTAATTGCCCAGAGCCAGATACGCCTTGCCCAGGGAAAACATTGTTTCGTCACGGGAACTGTCCAGATTTACTGCCCGCAGAAGATAATCTTTTGCCTGTCTGGCGTTTCCGATTCGGAGATACAACAATCCGATACTGTTTAAAATGTCAAGATCATCAGGCATGATGGCCAGCGCTTTTTCGTAGTTTGCCAATGCCTTATCCGTCTGATTCATCTTATCTTCGATTGCGGCCAGACAATAAAGCAAATCGGGATTGCGTGGTTCTTTTTTTATATCTTCCAGTAACTGAACATAACGCACCTGTAAGTTATTGCTGTCAGACATCAGCAGCGCCTGAGCCTGCATCCGGTTGAAATTTCCGATAATATTTTTCGCGCCGTCGTGCCGGTATTTCATCTGAATAAGACCGTCCAGATAGAAAATGCGGATGTCTGTTCCCGGATGAGTGAGCAAATAGGAGGGAATTCTCCGGGAAAAGAATTCGTAGCTTTTCATAATCTTCAGGAAATCAATCATTGCGTTCGGATAATAACCGGCGGCGACGAGATACGTAATGCCTAGCTTGTCGGCTTCTTCTTCGTGTTCTCGCTGATATTTCAGAGTCATGGCACTGGCGCCGGCCATGGTAAGAGCAGCGACGGCTGCCGTTCCCTCTCCACCGCCACCCAGCAGCGCGCCCGCCAGCAGTCCGGCCAGCGTGGCATAGTTCAATTTCTTTGATTTTTCAATTATGCTGGCAATATGACGGCTGTTGGCGTGGGCGATTTCATGGGCGATTACTCCGGCCAGCTGGGCTTCGTTTTCCACGGCGTTAATGAGGCCCTTGCAGATGTAAATGAAACCGCCCGGCGTTGCGAAGGCATTGATTGCCGAAATATCAACAACGTAAAAATGAAATTCGAAAGGAGCCTTGTCGCTTTGGGCGAGAATACGATTGCCTATCTTTGTTATGTAATTGTTAAGTTTTTTATTTTCCGCAATAAGCTTGTATTTGACGAGATTATTGTAAAACTCTTTACCCGCTTTTTTCTCATCATCTATGGTAAATTCCGCGCAGGAAATCCCCGCCCGCAAAAGGACTAATAAAATAACTAAAACGAAAAAAATATATTGATTTTGAATTGTTTTCCACATAAACATCTCGCTATAATATCCGGAAAATAATACCTTCTTTGCCTTTTTTAGGCAAGTAATCCTTTAGTCTGAAGCAAAAAAACAAGGGAAGAGACTGATTGTAATGAAGAAAAATTTAATTATCACAATTGACGGTCCGGCCGGAGCCGGAAAAAGCACTGTCAGCAAACAGCTGGCCAGAGAGCTGGGTTACACCTATCTGGATACGGGAGCCCTTTATCGCGCATTGGCTTATCAGGCCATAAGGGCAAAAATTAATATTAATGATCAGACGCAACTTGCTGATTTATGTTCCCGGACGAAAGTGACGCTTGCTAATAACAACGGCAAAATGAAAGTTTATGTCAACGGCGAGGATGTCGGAGACAGAATACGCACGGAAGAGGTCAGCCGCACGGCTTCGGCTATTTCCACCTTCCCGGTGGTGCGCGAAGCTTTGTTGCAATTGCAGAGGGATGCGGGTGCCGCAGGCGGCATTGTGGCAGAAGGACGCGACATGGGATCGGTTGTTTTTCCCCAGGCGGATTGCAAATTTTATCTGGACGCCAATGTCGAAGAAAGAGCCAGAAGAAGGAAGGATGAATTGTCAGGCCGCGGTGTCGCTGTTGAATATCAGGAAATTCAAAAGGGTATGGTCGAGCGCGATAAGCAGGATTCGGAAAGAGAAATAGCACCGCTGAAGGCGGCGGATGGCGCTATAATTATTGATTCAACGGCATTAACGATTGAGGAAGTTGTGGAAAGTGTCATGCGGCAGATAAAAAGTGCTGCGACGGCTAACATCTGAAATATTAAACAAAAACGAAATATCTTGCTATTTAAAATTCAGTATGTTAGTGACTCAACATTAAAGCGTTTTATAAAAATAGAGGGGGTATCGGTTAAATGGTTAACAATAACAACATAAATTCAGGAAAAGAAAAGGAGGGTAAGGTAGAATCTTCAGTAAAGGGCGCTGTGTCCGCTTCAGCACAGGATGCCGATATGGAGTTCCGGGAACTCTATGAACAAAGCCTTAATCAGGTAAAGTATGGCGATATCGTCACCGGCAAAGTGGTGCAGATAAACGCAGATACTGTAATGGTTGATGTCGGCTGGAAAACAGAAGGTTTTATTCCCGCAAAAGAATTAAAAGATGCTCAGGGAAATATCAGCATTTCCGTGGGTGATGATATAAAAGTATTTATTGATAAAAGAGACCCGGAAGGCAATCTGATTTTATCTCATGATAAGGCGGCAAAACTAAAAATCTGGGATGATATTAAAAGCGCCTGCGAGAAAAATACAACAATTACCGGCACCGTTGTCGAAAAAGTCAAAGGCGGTCTTTCCGTTGATATCGGTGTAATCGCTTTTCTTCCCGGTTCACAGGTTGATGTTCGTCCGGTTAAAGACCTCGATAAATTTGTCGGCCAGACACTGGAATTCAATATCTTGAAATATGACCGCAAACGCAACAATGTTGTTTTATCCCGCCGTTCCATTGTTGCTGTGGAAAGAGAGAGCGAAAAGAAAGGCACTCTGAGCAATATTGAAGAGGGCAGCATTGTCGAAGGCGTTATTAAGAATATTACCGATTACGGTATTTTTATTGATCTGGGTGGCATTGACGGCCTGCTGCATGTGACGGACGTTTCCTGGGGCCGGATTGCCAAACCGTCCGATACTTTCCAGAAGGGCGAAAAAATTAAAGTCAAGGTTCTGGCCTTCGACCGCGAAAAGGAAAGGGTTTCCCTGGGATTGAAGCAATTAAACGATAATCCGTGGGAAAACATTACCGAAAAATATCCTGTTGGTTCAATAGTTCCGGGGAAAGTTGTCAATCTCACCGATTACGGTGTTTTTGTTGAACTGGAGCCGGGTGTCGAGGGCTTGATTCACATATCGGAGATGTACTGGACACGCGAAATCAAGCATCCCTCCAAAATTTTATCCCTGGGCGAAATCATTAATATTCTTGTTTTAGAAGTCAATCCGGAAGCCAAACGCATTTCCTTGAGTTTGAAGCAAACGACGCACAATCCCTGGGAGAAGTTAAAGGAAAAATATGCTCCGGGAACGGTTGTCAAGGGAACAGTCAGGAATATCACTAATTTCGGTCTTTTTGTCGGAATAGAGGAAGGAATTGACGGTCTGGTACACGTCTCTGATATCTCCTGGAAGCATCGTGTTTCCCATCCTTCGGAATATTACAAAAAAGGGCAGCTTGTGGAAGCTGTGGTTTTGGCAGTAGATGTCGAAAACGAGAAATTTTCGCTGGGTATCAAGCAGATAGAAAAGAATCCCTGGGAGGATCTGGCGGAAAAATATCCCGTGGGCAGCAATGTCACAGGCAAGATAACGAACTTCACCGATTTCGGCATTTTTGTGGAAATTGAAGAAGGCATTGAAGGTCTTGTGCACATTTCGGAAATCAGCCAGAAGCGCGTTAAAACTTCGTCCGAGCTCTTTGCGGTGGGAGATACTGTCACGGCAGCTGTTAAAAGCATTGATGTAAAGGCAAAAAAAATACGACTGAGCATCAAGGAATTGGAAGCTCCGGCGCCGGCGCCCGCCAGTAATCAATATCTGAATAATCAGGAAAATCTGGGCTCTAATTTAGCACAGGCTCTGGCGGATGTTAAGATTGGCGATCAGCAGAAGGGTGAATAACAGAGCATGAGAAAACATCCTGTGATTTTCGGATTGGTTTTACTTATTGCTTTAAGTGTCGTCGTTTATTTTTCCTTTTATAGGTTTGGATCTGATTCTGGCAAGAGCAATACGTTTTCTCTTAATGAAAAAATCGGTGTGGTAAGTGTTACCGGTGTAATTCATGATTCCCGGTTAATCAACGAGCAACTAAAAGAATTCTCGGAAAATGATTCCATTTCCGCCATTGTTTTGCGAATAGACTCGCCGGGCGGCGGTGTGGCCGCGTCCCAGGAAATTTATGGCGCTGTTCTGGAAGCCCGGAAAAAGAAAAAAGTGGTTGCTTCCCTGGGCTCGGTTGCCGCTTCGGGCGGTCTGCTTATTGCCTGTGCGGCGGATAAAATAGTCGCCAATCCCGGTACAATAACCGGCAGTATCTCCGCAGTAATGCAGTTTGCCAGCTTCGAGGAACTGCTCAAAAAAATCGGCATGAAATCATCAGTTGTGAAAAGCGGTCAGTATAAGGATATCGGCACCCCGTTTCGCACAATGACGCCTGAAGAAAAAATAATTATCCAGGAACTGGTGGATGATATTTTCAACCAGTTTGTTGATGTAATTGTCAGCGACCGGAAAATTGCCCGGGAAAAGATTATGCAAATTGCCGATGGCCGGATTTTCTCCGGACGCAAGGCGAAGGAATATGGCCTGGTGGACAGCCTGGGTGATATCGGATATGCCGCGACGCTGGCCTCGCAGCTGGCGGGTAAAGACGGTAAATACGATCTGGTATATCCGCGCCGGCAACGAGAATCATTCTGGGAATTGTTTTTTGAAAGCGCAACCAATCAGCTGAGCCGGTCGCTTGCGGAAAAAACGGAAAATCTGGGGCTCGTCAGCTACCTGTACTATCCGAGAATGTAATATGGTGGAAAGCTATGACAAAGAATGATTTGATCAAGAAGGTTCATGAAGAATTGAAGCACTATCCCCAGAAGGATATTTCTTTTGCTGTTAATGTAGTTTTTGATTCTCTGGCTGATGCTTTAAAAAAAGGCGAACGTATTGAAATTCGCGGTTTCGGCAACTTCACCATCAGGCAGAGAAAACCCCGCCTGGGTCGCAATCCGAAATCAGGTTCTCAGGTAAAACTGGGCGAAAGGCTGGTTCCTTTCTTTAAAACAGGGAAAGAACTCAGATTAATGGTGGATCAGAAGAAATGAATTACGAAACATTGCTTATTGAAAAGAAAAAAGGTTATGCGGTAATCCGCTTAAACAGACCGCATGAGATGAATGCTTTCTCCATGCAAATGCGTCTGGAGTTGGATTCCTCCTTTGCAGAGTTGGAAAATGATAATGAAGTTAATTCGATAGTTCTGACCGGCGGCGAATATGTATTTTCCGCAGGGATGGACATCAAGGAAATGTCCGCTTTGCCCGATTCGGAAATAGATCAATATTTTGCCACCATCATGAACTATTTGAAGAGAATCTATGTCTATCCGAAAACGGTAATTGCCGCAGTGGGCGGCATAGCGCTGGGTGGCGGTTTTAATCTGGTTACGGTTTGTGATCTGGTAATCGCTTCCGAAAGCGCAATATTCTGCCATCCGGAACTGAAATTCGGTTTAAATCCGCTTGTTCATCCGTTAAGCCAGATTGTCGGTATGAACAAAGCCCGGGAGATAGTAATGCTGGGTGAACCAATTGGCGCCAATGAAGCCATGCGTTTGGGAATAGTTAATAAAGTGTTTCCACCGGAAAAATTCATGAGCGAAGCGGAACGAATTGCCGAAACACTGGCAAGCCGTTCGCCGAAAGCCGTTGCCGAATTGAAAAGAATGTGTAATGTGATTCCGCAACTGGATAAAGAAGTCGGTCTGGATATGGAAGCCAACGTCGGCGTGCGTCTGTTTGCCCGCGATGAACGTAAACTCCATATGAATGAAATATTGTTTCTGGAGAAATTACGCAAGAAGAAGCAAAAATAGCAGACAATGCCTTGCATCTTGTAAATAATCAATAATTACATGTTATCCCAATCATTTTCCGGAGAAGCAAAATCTTTGAGCTGATCTCTGCGCTTTTTATGCTGTAACTTTTTGAGCGCTTTGGCTTCGATCTGGCGGATTCTTTCTCTCGTTACCCCCATCATATCGCCGACTTCTTCCAGCGTAAAGGGGCCGAAATTACAGGCCACCCAAGTGCAGTTCAGAAAAGCTTCATTTTTCAGCCGCCATTCGCAGGTTGTATCCAGACAAATTTCGCTAATTAACGTACCTTTTTTCTTGCACTTGTAAGTATTAATCATGAATAAATCCTTTTTACTTTCAGATATGAGCAAAGTTAACTATTTATCTTTTTCGGTTTTGTCAATGAAAATATTTAATTTATATTTTTTCTTGACTTTTTCGGCATATTTGCCTATATGCCGACTAGGGAAAGGGTCATGAATAATAATAAATACACATTTAGCCAGGCAGTCTTTTTTTGCTTTTACAGCTTTAGCTACGACAGGGTCTGCCTGAGGGAATCATGACCGATAAAAAGGGAAATGAACCGTGGGCAGATTGAATTTGCTCACGGTTTTTTTTTGTCATATTCAAGTGTTAGACATTAAAAGTAACAAAGGGGGAGGAAAAGGAAATGAGTAAAAAATATTATTTGGTAATAGTGATAATGTTTGCCTTCTTAATGACGGTCGGCATTATGGAAGCGCAGGCCGAAACTATTAAAGTGGGAGCCGCGATTAACATGACAGGCCCGGCATCGAGCTGGGGTCAGTTTCACGCCAAAGGACAGCAGGATTATTTCCGCTACGTCAATGAAGTTAAAGGTGGTGTTTACGGCAGTAAAATAGAAATGATTCTGGTGGATACTGCTTATAAAGTACCGGAAGCTCAGGCTGCCGTGCAGAAATTCGCCCTGCAGGATAAAGTGGATATGATAGCCACCTGGGGGGCCGGCGAGGGTTTAGCCGCCAAACCTATAGTACAAAAATACAAAATTCCCGCCATTAATTATTCCACCAGTTGGGAAATACTGGAAAAACCGATTGAATACATGTATCTGCCCTTTGGCAGCTACAAAATGGATTGCCACGCCATACTGGAATATGTCAAAGCTATTCACAAAGGCAAAGAATCACCGAAAATCGGTCTTCTGACATACAATAACGCCTATGGCCGTTCGATTCATGAACCCAGCAAGGAATATGCAAAAAAATTGAATGTTGAGATAGTAGCCATAGAAGAATTTCCGCCGAAAACGGTTGACTTGAACACGGAACTGCTGCGTTTGCAAAAAGCAGGCGCTGAATACATTTTCATGCAGATGCTGCCCTCAGCAATTGTGACGGCATTCAAGGGCGCTGACCGCATTAATTACGCTCCCGTGTTTCTGGGAACATGGACATCAACCGATCCCGATTTCTTCAAAATGGGCGCAGGCCTGATTCGCGACCGCATGATTATTCAATTTCCCGGCGCTCTGCCCGTTGACAATACACCCGGCATAAAAATAATGGAAGAGCTCTGGAAGAGATACAAAACGGTCGAAAAATTTGACGCGTCTTACTGGGAGGGAGTCGTTGTCGGCATGATTATGGAAAGAGCCTTCCTGCGCGCCTATGAAAAAAGCAAAAATATTAATCCGGAAACAATCAATGCCGCGATGGAATCATTCAGGAATGAAGATTTCGGCGGTCTGGTTCCGAAAATTACCTATACAAAAGATGATCATGGCGCATCTTTCACGGCACGGATGGTCAGAGTCAATGAAGATGGAACATATGTTCCTCTGACCAATTTTTACGTGCCCGGCAAGGATAAAATTAAAATACTGAGTGAAGAACGGGCAAAGAAGAAACAACCGGTAAAAAAACAACCCAAAAAAAAGTAACTGAGAAAAACCTTTACAATCGGTCTGAGCAGCCCCCCGTATCGCGCGGGGGACTTGCTCATTAAATTGCCAGGGGATATTCATGAAAGCATTTCGCAGCCGGCCTTCAATTATGTACAGCCGGGAGGAAGAAGATAAAATCGCCGAATTGGAAATAACAAATCTGAGCTTAAGCTTTGGCGGCGTTAATGCAGTCAAGGATGTCAGCCTGCGTGTGCATACCGGCGAACTAATGGCGGTCATCGGTCCCAACGGCGCCGGGAAAACCAGCCTGCTCAATTGTATCACCGGTTTTTATCATCCGCAGAAAGGGCAGATAATATTCAATGGCAAGGATATAACAAATTTCCACACCCATAAACTGGTCGGTGTCGGTATTGGTCGCACCTTTCAGAATATCGAACTGTTTCCGGGTATGACGGTTCTGGCCAACATGATGCTGGCCCGGCACATTCACTGTCATTACGGTTTCCTGAGTTCCTGTGTTTTTTCTCCAGCCGTGCGAAAAGAAGAAATTCGCCATCGCCGGATTCTGGAAGAAATAATTGATTTTCTCGAAATGCAGGCCATCCGTAAAAAGACGGTAGGGTCGCTGCCCTACGGATTGATGAAAAGGGTGGAGCTGGGACGCGCATTATCGCTGGAGCCGCGACTGCTGATTCTTGATGAACCTTTCGCCGGCATGAATCTGGAGGAAAAGGAAGATATGGTGCGCTTCCTGCTGGAACTAAATCACAGCTGGGGGCTCACGATGATTCTGGTGGAGCATGACATGTCCATTGTCATGAGCATTGCCAAAAGAATAACGGTGCTGAATTTCGGTGAGAAATTGGGCGAAGGTACACCCGAAGAAATCAGCAGCCATCCCGAGGTTATCAAGGCTTACCTTGGTGACACGGAGGCACTCTGAAAAGGGTTGGATAGATTGATGACGAATCGCCGGGAATTATATCTGCAACATACACTGCCGCAGGTGCTGGCCGCCAACGCCGGGCGCTGGGGCAATTCCCTGACCGCAATCCGGGAAAAGGAATATGGTATCTGGCAGAAATACGGCTGGGGCGATTATTACGGATATGTGCAGAAAACCGCCGGAGGTTTTGCCAATCTGGGATTAAAACGCGGTGCAGCTCTCTGCATGATAGTGGAAAACCATCCGGAATGGCTCTTCAGCGAAATTGCCGCACATGCACTGGGAGCCACCAGTCTTAATTTATTTACCTCTTCCATTGCCGAAGAACTTTCCTTTTCCATTCAACGGGTAAATGCGCCGATTGTGGTTGTGCAGGATCAGGAGCAGGTGGACAAGCTTTTGGAGGTAAAAGAAAAGCTGCCGGGTGTTAATAAAGTCATCTATATCGATCCGACAGGCATGAAATCATATACCGATAATCCGTGGCTTGTCAGCTATGCCTCTTTACTCGAAGCAGGCGAGAAGTTCAATCTTGATAATCCGTCTTATTTTACCACGGAAATGAATAAGGGAAAAGTTGACGACGCTGCTGTCATGATTCAGACTTCCGGTACGACAGGAGTTCCCAAGATTGCCATGTTGTCCCATCGTAACTTGATTCACATGGCTAATCAGTGGGTCGAGGCCACCGGAATTAAAGCAGGAGAAAACTGGATATCAATGTCGCCGCCTGCCTGGATTGTTGATCAGATGTGGGGGATGGGAGTGGCGATCGTCGGCGCCATGGCCATGAATTTTCCGGAAACTCCGGACACTATTCTGGAGGATTTTCGCGATATCGGTCCGGCCATGATAATAACTTCATCGCGTTTCTGGGAGGATATGGCCTCGCGTATCCGCGTCAGGATATCGGATGCCGGTTTTATCAAAAAGAAACTTTTCTATCTGGCGGAGCGCATGGGTAAAGCAGTTGTCGGCAGGAAAGCAAAAAAGGAAAATATTCCTCCGGTGCTGCGCCTGATCTATAAAATAATGAATGTCCTGGTTTACCGGCCGCTGCTGGACCGTCTGGGTTGTTCCCATTTCCGCAGTGCCTTTACCGGTGGGCATCCCATCAGTCCTGACGTCATCCTGTTCTTCCGCGCTATCAGCCTCAATCTGAAACAGTGTTACGGCCTCACGGAAGCGGGCGGCATTTTCCAGATTCAGCCTGACGATGAAGTTAAACTGGAAACGGTGGGCAAGCCGCTGCCGGGGACGATAATAAAATTAGCCGAAGATCAGGAAGTGCTGGTGCAGAGTCTGGCCAACTTTGCCGGATACTACAACGATTTCCAGGCTACGCAGAATGCATTTACCGACGGCTGGCTGAAAACAGGAGATGCCGGCTACATTGATAGTGACGGGCATCTGCTGATTATCGGCCGCAAAGAGGATATTATCCGCAATAAGAGCGGTGAAGCCTTCTCTCCCGATTTTATTGAAACGAGGCTCAAGTTCAGCCCGTTTATCAAAGAAGCAGTTACTTTTGGCGAAGGAAGGCCATACATTACGGCGATGATTAATATTGATTTGGGCAACGTGGGAAACTGGGCGGAAGATAGAATGATACCTTATACAACATACATGGATCTCTCCCAGCAGTCCGCAGTCGAAAAACTGATTTTAAAAGAAGTTATGCAGGTAAACGAACAATTGCCGGAAGTGATGAAAATAAAAAAATTCATTTTACTTTACAAGCTGCTGGACGCCGACGAAGAAGAACTGACGCGAACAGGCAAAGTGCGCCGCCGTTTTGTTTACGGTTTGTATATTAAAATTATCGAAGCGATGTACCGCGATGAAAAAAATATCCGCGTGCAGGGCAAGGTGCGCTACCGTGACGGACGTGTCGGTGAGATTGAAACAACTGTAAATATAATTAATGTTACGTAGCAGGTAAGAGATTTTTTTCTGGATATTACTGGCAGAAAATAATCTCGGAAACTTAATTATCCGGGTTATCGGTGTTAGGGGACAGGGCATGGATTTTTTCTTGCAATTACTGGTTAACGGCACTTGTGTGGGACTGCTCTACGGCATTTCCGCGATGGGTTTTGTTATGATTTTCAAATCTTCCAGCGTTCTGAATTTCGCGCATGGTGAACTGCTGGCAATCGGCGCCTTCTTCTTTCTCGCGCTCGTTACATCGGCGGGTCTGCCTGTCTGGGCGGCATTCATCGTCACCATGACGGGTTGTTTCATTCTCGGCTTCATTATTGAAAGATTGTTCCTGCGTCCGCTCATCGGAGAAAAACTGATTTTTGTCATCATGCTGACAGTCGGTCTGGCGGCCATGTTTAAGGGGCTTATTTTATTAATCTGGGGCGGCTCCCTGCACACTTATTCGGAATTTTTGCCCGCATCTCTGGGAATGAAACTCGGTTCAATCAATATTGATCCGGTTTATACCGCCACACTAATTATCAGCGTTGTCTTTCTGCTGCTTTTCGGTCTTTTCTTTAAAAAATCGTCGCAGGGAATTTATATGCGTTCAGTCGCCGATAATCAGAAAGCTGCGCTTTCTCTGGGGGTGCACGTGCGGCGCGTTTTTGCTCTGTCCTGGGCGATTGCCGCGCTGGTAGCTTGCATGAGCGGCATTGTGCTGGGAATCATCAACGGTGTCAACGTGCATGATTTGAGCGCCATCGGGCTGAAGGTATTTCCCGTTGTCATTTTGGGCGGGCTCGATTCGATCAGCGGCGCCATTATCGGCGGCATTATTATCGGACTGCTGGAGACATTCACCGGCGGCTACCTGTCGCCCTCACTCCGCGATGTGGTGCCTTATATCGTGCTGGTCTTCATCCTGCTGATCAAACCTTACGGGCTTTTCGGCCTTGTTGAAATCGAGAGGGTATAAATGAAAAGCTTTTCCTTTCATCCCTGCGGCAATTACCGAGAGGATTACAAACAAGAGCTCACAATATTTGAAACCGATTTCGGCAGAGTCTGC